>CAJTVL010000022.1 GCA_910579425.1 uncultured Lachnospiraceae bacterium
TATACCGCCTAATCTGAAATTACTTCCCTCTAACCGTAAACATTTGATTTTACTGGACTTTTTAATCGACTGTTCGCATTGTCGGGAACAATAAAACATCTCTAATCGCCGCCGAATCCGTAAGCAGCATCACCAGCCTGTCAATCCCATACCCAATTCCCCCGGTAGGAGGCATCCCGATTTCCAGCGCATTCAGGAAATCCTCGTCCGTATGGTTGGCTTCCTCATCTCCCTGGGCAAGCAGTGCTTCCTGTGCCCTGAAACGCTCCCGCTGGTCAATGGGATCGTTCAGCTCGGAGTAGGCGTTGCACATTTCGTGGCCCGTGATAAACAACTCGAAACGCTCCACATAATCCGGCTTGTCCGGCTTTCTCTTGGTAAGAGGGGAGATCTCCACCGGATGATCCATGACAAAGGTGGGCTGCACCAGATGCTCCTCCACGAATTCCTCAAAAAACAGATTCAGAATATCGCCCTTGGTGTGGCGCTCTTCATAGTGGACTTCCTTTTCGTCCGCCAGCTTTTTCGCGGCGGCGGTGTCCGGAATCTGATCGAAATCAATCCCTGTGTATTTCTTTACCGCGTCAATCATGGTAATCCGCTCAAAGGGGCTTCCCAGATCAATCATCTCTCCCTCATAGGGAATCATAGTGGTGCCGCACACCTCCTGAGCCACACTGCGGAACATATTCTCGGTGAGATCCATCATTCCGTTGTAATCCGTATAGGCCTGATACAGCTCCATCAGGGTAAATTCCGGATTATGGCTGGTGTCCAGTCCCTCATTCCTGAAAACACGGCCAATCTCGTAAACCCGCTCCAGGCCGCCTACGATCAGCCTCTTCAGATAAAGCTCTAAGGAAATACGAAGCTTTACATCCTCGTCCAGGGCATTGAAATGGGTCTCAAAGGGCCTGGCCGCTGCACCGCCCGCATTGCTTACCAGCATGGGGGTTTCCACTTCCATAAATCCCTGATTGTCAAGGTATCTTCTGATTGCGGAAATAATCTTTGATCTCTTGATGAAGGTTTCCTTCACCTTCTCATTCATGATCAAGTCCGTATATCTCTGACGGTATCGCAGATCCGTGTTGGTCAGGCCATGATATTTTTCGGGTAAAATCTGAAGGCTCTTGGAAAGCAGGGTGATCTCTGCGGCATGGATAGAAATCTCCCCTGTTTTGGTCTTGAACACCTCTCCGGTGATTCCCACAATATCGCCCACATCATACTTCTTAAAATCGGCATAGACTTCTTCTCCCACGCTGTCTCTTGCCACGTAGGACTGGATATTGCCCTTCAAATCCTGAATGTTGCAGAAGGACGCCTTTCCCATCACCCGTTTTTGCATGATGCGGCCGGCCAGGGAAACGTTTTTGCCCTCCATCTGGCCATAATTTTCCTTAATGTCCCCGCTGTGGGCTGTCACGTCAAATTTTGTGATCTGAAAAGGATCCTTTCCCGCTTCCTGAAGGGCGGCAAGCTTTTCTCTCTTAATCTTCAAAAGCTGTCCTAAATCCTGCTCCTTATTGCCATTGTTATTCTGTGGTTGATTCTTCTGCTGGTCTGCCACTTTTATCTTCTCCTCTTTCTTCCGGCTCCGGCCTGCAATACTGGTATCGGCCGTAAGCCCCCTGATTTAACCTCCGAAGTCAATTCGATCTCTGAATCTCCAACACCTGGTACTTCAGTGTCCCTGCCTGGGTTTCCACCTCCACAATATCTCCTGTCTTGCAGCCGATCAGAGCCTTGCCTACCGGAGACTCATTGGAAATCTTTCCTTTCAGGCTGTTTGCCTCCGTGGAGCCCACGATTTTATATTCCAGATCCTCATTATACTCAATATCGCGGATCTTTACGCAGCAGCCGATGTTGATCTTGTCCAGATCCACCTCGTCCTCCACCACGACCTCCACATTTTTCAGGATTTTTTCCAGTTCTTCAATCCTGGCTTCAATGTCGCGCTGCTCATCCTTGGCAGCGTCATACTCGGCATTCTCCGACAAGTCGCCCTGCTCCCTGGCTTCCTTGATCTTCTGTGCCACTTCCTGTCTCTTGACTACCTTAAGCTCATGAAGTTCATCCTCATATTTCTTCAATCCTTCATAAGTAAGTATGTTCTTCTTCTCTTCCATGATAAAAACCGCCCTTCCATTTTTTTATTTCAATAGGCTGTCGTACCCTATATTTAGCTCCTAATTAACTTTCGTATTATAACCATTTTTAACTGCAGTGTCAAGGAATTTCAATGTTTCCCGGTAATTTATGTGCCTTAAGCCGTTCTCCCCGGCAGACCCGTTTGAGGCTTTCGGCCCGCCGCTCTCCTCCTTCTCATCCCGCAGATCCAGCCATGGCAAATCTGTCGTGGCCCTCTCCGCCTTTGTCAGGATAATCCCGTACTCTTCATACAGCCAGGATTCCAGCAAAAGGGATACCTGGCTTTCCCTGCCCACATACATCACCTGGCGCATCCGAGGCAGATAGGGCTGCAGCAAGTGAAGCGCCCGCCCAAGCCCGTACTCCCCATCTCCCTCCTCCAGGGAGACAAAGAGCCTGTCAAAGGGCCTGCATCGATACAGGCAGGCCGCCAGAAGCTCCCTGGGTATCTCCTCTGCGTTTTCCCCGAGCTCAGGCGTCCAAAGCTGCTCCCGGCAGTCCCACCGGATCATTGCTTTTTCTCTGGCCTCCTCCATCAATCCTGCGGCTCTCTCCCTCTTCCACTGCTTAGGCCTTCCCCTGAAAAAGGTTTTCCCGCAATACTGGGGCAACAGCGTATGATAAATCTGCAGCCGTCCCGTTTCCCGTCCAGTCCCCGAAAAGTAAGGAAATTCCTTCTCCAGCTTTTTGATTTCCAGTCCGGTTTTGACCAGCCGCACCCCCTTTTCAGGATACGTCTCATATGCAATTCCCATATAAAATAATCTGCTATAATTTGTCTCCATGGAAAAGCATATGTAGTTTGCATCTTTCCTATTCCCTGAAAATATCCTCCACCGCCTGCAGCAGCTCCTCAAAGGACTCCATCTCGTTGACCCGTCTGCGCAAAGCCGCCGAATTGGGGTACCCTGCCGTATACCAGGCTACATGTTTTCGCATTTCCCGTACCGCCGTATACTCCCCTTTGGCCTCCAGAAGTCTTTGTGCATGGCAGAGAATGGTCTGCTTTATTTCTTCCGCCCCAGGCCCTGGCAGGCTTTTACCTGTTTCCAGGAAAGCGGAGATTTCCCTGAATATCCACGGATTTCCCCGGGCGGCCCTGCCCACCATGATGCCGTCGCAGCCGGCAGCCTCCTGCAATGCCCTGGCAGAGGCACCGTCGGTCACATCTCCGTTTCCGATTACGGGAATCTTTACAGCCTCTTTTACTCTGGCAATGATCTCCCAGTCGGCCTTTCCCGAATAATACTGCTCCCTGGTTCTGCCATGGACCGTAACCGCCGCCGCCCCGCACGCTTCGGCTATTTTGGCCATTTCCACCGCATTTACCATATTGTCATTGAAGCCCTTACGGAGCTTAACGGTAACCGGCTTTTGGATTGCCTTCACGGTTTTTGAAATAATCTCGGCCGCCAGTGCCGGATTCTTCATAAGAGCAGACCCCTCCCCGTTATTCACTACCTTGGGAACCGGGCAGCCCATGTTGATGTCCAGCAGGGCAAAGGGCCTTTCTTCTATCCTTTTTGCCATCTCGCTGATAATATCCGGGTCGGAGCCGAATAGCTGCAGGGATACGGGTCCCTCAGCCGGATGGATTTTCATCAGCTCCTCCGTATTTTTATTGCCAAAATAGATTGCCTTGGCGCTTACCATTTCCATGCAAACCAGTCCTGCCCCCTGCTCCCGGCACAGCAAACGAAATGGCAGGTCTGTCACACCTGCCATGGGAGCCAATATCAGAGGATTGTCCAAAACCACATTTCCGATCTGCAGTTTCTTTTTTGTATTCTCCACTTTCCTAAAGCCTTCCTGTTTACTCACTCTCTTCTTCCAGCAGCGCTCCTGCGTCCTCATGAAGAATAAACACTCTGTAATACAGGCTCAGGGATTCAAATAATTCCTGACGCCTGCGGCGCACCTCGCTGACTAAGAGCCCGCTTCCGATCTCATCATAAAGATAGTCTTCCTGGGAATACTCGGTACGCATGGCCACATTGCCGCTTTCTTCAAATTCTATGGTAAAAATCCCGCCTACCTCCTCCGTAAAGAGGACGCAGATAATATGAAGCTCGTCCTTCACCGATTCCGGCAGGCCTGCAAACTGCTGATTAAAATAATACTTTTTTTCATAGGCGTTGGCTCCGCAGAGTACCATACGCCCTTCTTGCCCGGATTCCTTCATGGCTTATCTCCCACACGGATTGTTCAAAAACCTTCCGCCTTGACGCCTATAGACACAGGCTTTTATAAGGTAGCCGCCATTACGGCTTTAATGGTATGCATCCGATTTTCAGCCTCCTGAAAGACCACGGAAGCCGGAGACTCAAACACTTCATCCGTCACTTCCATCTCCGTGATGCCGAATCGTTCTCCCATTTCTTTCCCGATCTTTGTCTTAAGGTCATGAAAGGCGGGCAGGCAGTGCATAAAGATTGCCCCTTCCCCGGCGTTCTCCATCACTTTTCGGTTCACCTGATAGGGAGTGAGCTCCCTGATCCGCTCTTCCCATATCTCATCCGCCTCTCCCATGGACACCCACACATCCGTGTAGATTACATCCGCCCCCTTGGTCCCCTGGGCCACATCCTCGGTCAGTGTGATCGTGCCTCCGCTCTGCCCTGCTATTTCCCTGCATTTTTTCACGAGGGCTTCCTCTGGAAAATATTTTGCAGTGGTACATGCGGTGAAATGCATCCCCAGCTTTGCGCACACCACCATCAGGGAGTTTCCCATATTGTAGCGGGCATCTCCCATATATGCCAGCTTTACGCCCTTGATTCGTCCCAGCTTTTCTTTTATGGTCAGCACATCCGCCAGCATCTGGGTTGGGTGGAACTCGTTGGTAAGGCCATTCCACACGGGAACGCCGGCATATTTTGCCAATTCCTCCACAATCTCCTGTCCAAACCCCCGGTACTCGATTCCGTCATACATGCTGCCAAGCACCCTTGCCGTATCTGCAATACTTTCCTTCTTGCCAATCTGGGAGCCCGAAGGATCCAGATAAGTGGTTCCCATTCCCAGGTCATGGGCGGCAACCTCAAAGGAGCAGCGGGTTCTGGTACTGGTCTTTTCAAAGATCAGCGCCACATTTTTATCGGAATGCATGTCCTTAGTGGAAATGCCTTTCTCTCTTTTATCTTTCAGCTCCGCCGCCAAATCCACCAGATACAGAATTTCCTCCGGCGTAAAATCCAGCAGCTTTAAAAAGCTTCTGCCTTTTAAATTCATTCTCATACCTCCCGCTTACTCCAGTCCTGCAAGTCTTGTCTTTTTCTTATTTTATCTTTTGTTCTTATCGCCGGTGCCATTCTCGCTTACGATTTCCTTCAGGGAAGCGGCGAGTCCTGCCATCCCCTGGATTTCCGAGGGAATGATCAGCTTGGTGGCCCTGCCGTCCGCCGCTTTCTCAAAAGCCTCCAGGCTCTTAATGCGCAGCACCGCCTCGTCCGCTCCGGCCTCACGGATCATCCTGATACCGTCGGCAGTGGCCTGCTGTACCTTGAGGATGGCTTCCGCCTCACCTTCCGCCTCGCGGATCATCTTTTCCTTCTGCGCCTCTGCGCGCAGGATTGCCGACTGCTTTTCCGCCTCCGCTTCCAAAATAGCGGCTGCCTTCTTACCTTCCGCAACGGTTACGCTGGCTTTCTTCTCGCCTTCCGCCCGGGTAACGGCCTCTCTTCTTTCACGCTCCGCCTTCATCTGCTTTTCCATGGCGTTCTGTATTTCGGCAGGAGGGATAATGTTCTTAAGCTCCACACGGTTCACCTTGATTCCCCATGGGTCAGTTGCCTCGTCCAGGGAGGCCCGCATCTTGGTATTGATGGTTTCTCTGGAGGTCAGAGTCTGATCCAGCTCCAAATCGCCGATGATGTTACGGAGTGTGGTCGCCGTCAGATTTTCAATTGCCATGATAGGGTTTTCCACTCCATAGGCAAACATCTTGGGGTCGGTAATCTGGAAAAACACCACCGTATCAATCCGCATGGTTACATTATCCTTGGTGATTACAGGCTGGGGCGCAAAGTCCACCACCTGTTCCTTTAAATTGATTCTTTTTGCCACCTTATCGATCAGCGGCACCTTAATATGCAGCCCCACGGACCAGGTTCCCTGATAAGCTCCCAGCCGTTCCACCACATAGGCATTTGCCTGAGGCACAATCTTGACGCAGGAAGCCAGCAACAAAAGTATCACAATAAAAACTACCAGAATTAAAAACTCCATATCCTTCTCCTTTTCCCTTGACTGCTGTAACAGTTTGGACAAGCAAACCGTTACTCCTAAAGCTCTTTCTCTTCCACTATCAGCTTCACGCCGCTGATGGCCCGTATCACCACCACAGTGCCTGCGGGAAGGGGGGGCCCTTCTCTGACCGTCCTGGCGCTCCACTCCTGTCCGCCCACGGTCACCTGCCCGATTCCCTGCAGGTTATCAATTTCGCTGATCACAATCGCCTGTTTGCCCACAAGGCTCTCTGCATTGGTTTTCACCCTGTCTTTGTTAAAATATTTCACTGCCACAGGGCGGGTAAAATATAAAAGCACCAGCGACACCGCGCCAAACAAAACGGCCTGGAGCCAGAGCGGAGCGCCAAAGGCGGCGCCGATTGCTGCAATCAGCGCGCCTCCCGCAAACCAGATGGTTGTAAGACCCAGCGTAATAAGTTCAATTAGAATACAGGCCACAAAAACAATCAGCCAAACCGTCGTTAAATTCATACTTACACCCCATTATGTCTACCAAAATACATGATCCCCCAGCACATAGCCTTCTCTTTTTCCGGCCCGCTTAAAGTGGGTCGCGCCTCCCACGGTGGTTTCCCCGTTAAGCGCCGCCTGAGCCGCCTGCATACAGGCGCTGGGAACATTTCCCTCATAGACCTTCGCCACTTTTCCTGTCATGGCCGGTGTAAACTGGCCGGAAGCATAGATCACGGAGTGAATGGTGTTGGGGTAAGCACCGCTCTTGACACGGTTCATCACCACTGCCCCTACGCCCACCATTCCGTCATAGGACTGGTTTCCTGCCTCACAGTAAATCAGCGCTCCAAGAAGCCGCAATTCATCGGCGTCTGCCGCAACTGCCCCGCGGTTTGCCTTGCGCTTTGCTTCTTCCGCCTTCTGCCTGCGTTCTTCCTCCTCCCGCTCCCTGGCCTTGATCACTTCGATGCTCTCTGCCTCGTCAATATGAAACTTAACATTGACGTAATCGGAATTGACATATCTCACCTCATCATTAAATTCCACACTGATCCAGCCGTCCTTCACAGTATCAATAAACTCCACGGAGTCCTCATAGGCTAACAGGCCACAGGTTTCCGCCTCTTCGCTTGGATCCGTCCTGACTCTGACAGCGTCCGTATCCAGCGTCACAATCCAGTTTCCCACATCCTCCGCCATGTCCTTGGCTTCTTCGCCGAATAAGAGAAATTCATCCTTGGCCCAGCCGGTCACATTTCCTGACTTCAGCTTAGTCCAGCCCTCACTGCGCTCTAAAATCGTGCCGCCGCAGTCCTTGTACAGCACGCCTACTTTTTCGGAATCCTCGTCTGCCTGGGCTCTGATGTTCAAAGCGTTGTCCACGTTTGCCATGGTAAGCTCCTGCTCCATGCGCTCCTTTTCGGCTTCGAATTTTTCATCAATGCCAAGCTCCTGCTCCTCTTCCACGGGTTCCTCCTCCACGCTTTCCGTGGTGGGGGTTAATATTTCTGCCACGCCCACACTCAAAAAGTCGTGGCCGCCCTTTCCTTCGCTTGCGCTTGCTGTAATGCTCTCTGTCAGACTTAAAAAGAGAATGAGCGCAAGTGCTGCCGCCATCATTGACGGCTTTCTACGTCCGTTCATTTTCTTACCTCCCATAGTATGTTTTGCGTAAACAGAATATCGGCAACTGTTTACAAAAGCATATATACTCTATATATTACAAAATTATTACAGCTTTTGTGAGTACATATTAACAAATCATCTTATGTTTGTCAAGAATTTACAAATCCGACCGGAACGATAGAACTTTTTTTTCGTTTTTCACTAAATATGTTACGTTTCTTTTACAATTTCCGGGTTTTATCGACACAAGCTTCTATGGCTTTCATCACGGATGCGCGAAATCCCATTTCCTCAAGCGCCTGAACCCCTTCGATTGTAGTCCCTCCTGGCGAGCATACCATATCCTTTAATTCCCCGGGATGCTTCCCGCTCTCCAGCATCAGCTTTGCGCTTCCGAAAACCGCCTGGGCCGCGAAGTGATAAGCGTCCTTTCTGGTCATCCCCGCCTTGACGGCACTGTCGGCAAGAGCCTCTATAAACATGAACACAAAAGCGGGGGAACTGCCGCTGACCGCTCCCACCGCGTCAATCAGCTTTTCCGGTATCTCCCGGGCCATCCCGAAGCTTCCGGCCAGGGCCATGCACAACTCCATCTCTTCCTCCGAAACCCTTTCATTTCTGCACACTCCGCTGCACCCCGCTCCCACCATGGCAGGGGTGTTGGGCATACAGCGCACTACCTTATAATTACCGCCAAAGGCCTCTTCTATCCATGCAATGGTTTTTCCGGCGGCAACGCTGAGAAGCAATGTCTCCTGTCGGATGCTGTCTGTGATTTCACAGATCACCTCCGCCAGCATCTGAGGCTTTACTGCCAAAACCAGGATTTCCGCCCAGTCCGCCACTTCCCTGTTACTGGCGGACACCAAAATCCCGTATTCTTCCGAAACAGCGTCCAGAGTTGCCTGCGTCCTGGCCGAGCCCAGGATTTCCTCTGGCTGTGCGATTTTCTTTTCCAGCATGCCGCCAATCATGGCCTTTGCCATATTCCCAAGTCCTATAAATCCTATTTTCATCACATCATGACCTCCATGCTGCCGCCGTCAGGCGGCTTTCCGATTTCCTGTCGCCTTTATGTTGCTTTGGACCTTTTGCTTCTTCTGAAATATCCGGATGCCTGATACATCAAAAGCGCAGCGGCTACCGCCGCATTTAAGGACTCTGCCTTTCCTTCCATGGGTATCTTCACCCAAATATCCGCCTGCTCTGCCGTCTCCCGGCGCAGGCCATTTCCCTCATTTCCTATCAGAAAAGCTCCGCCCTTCTCATAGGAGAGTTCGTCAAAATATTGCCGGCCCTTCAGATGAGCCGCATACACCGGAATTTGGTACTGCCTGAGCAAAGCTATGGCCTGGCCCAGCCCTTCCACATACACAAAGGGTTCCCGATACAGCGCCCCCATGGTGGAACGGATGGTTTTGGGATTATAAATATCCACGGTTTTCCTGCTCATGATCACCGCGTCAGCTCCCGCTCCCTCCCCCGTCCGCAGCATGGTTCCCAGATTTCCCGGATCCTGTATATCCTCCAGCAGCAAAAACAGGGGAGGCCTGCCGCCTGCCCTTTGTCTCTCCCGGGCTGCCTTGATCAGCTCCTCCAGGGAATAGGATAGCTGCCTGCCCACAAATAAAATCCCCTGGGGGGTCCGGGTGTCAGAGGCTTTCCGGAAAACCTCCGGCGCCACCTGCTCTACGGTAATTCCGCCTTTGATACATTCCCTGAGTTTCTTCCATATAAATAGATGCCGCTCTTCTTTTTCTAATTGCTCCCACAAATCCCGGCTCAGGTAGACCTCCTGCAAATTCGAAGCAGGCGCTTCCTCAAACATCTTAAGTCCTTCCGCCACAAAAAGCCCGCTTTTATTTCTGGCGCGGGGCTTGTCTCTGAGCAAAATCAGCTCTTTCACTTTTGGGTTCGAGGGGCTTGTAATCATTTTCTCTCCCTTCTTATGGCAAAGAGTCTGCCTTTTATGACAGACTCTTTTCTCTCTCTCATTATTCCCGGCCAGCCAAAGGCAAATGCTTTTCTCTCAAATTTACTGTGACAAAACCTTACTTACCTTAAACTGGTAATCCGAAATCTCCTTATGCATATTCAGGGCTTCCTCAATGTCAAAGTCCTTAAACTCTCCGTTCCGATAGCCGATCACACGGTTGCTCTTGCCCTCGCAGAGAATATCCGCCGCATAAGATCCCATGATGGACGCATAGAAACGATCCTTACAGGTAGGATTGCCGCCCCGCTGCATGTAACCCAGGATGGTGGCTCTGGTCTCAATCCCTGTGGCCGCCTCGATTCTTCTTGCCATGGAAGTGGAGTGGCCGATCCCTTCCGCGTTTACGATAATGTGGTGGGTCTTGCCTCTCTTACGATTGGTGATAATATTGTTGATAATATTCTGCTCGTTAAAATCGTACCTCTCAGGAATCAGAATATCCTCCGCGCCGTTTGCCACACCGCACCAAAGCGCGATATATCCCGCATTCCTGCCCATAACCTCAATGATGTTGCAGCGTTCATGGGAGGAAGAGGTATCCCTTACCTTGTCGATGGCCTGCATTGCCGTGTTGATGGCCGTGTCAAAGCCAATAGTATATTCCGTACAGGCAATGTCAAGATCAATAGTCCCCGGAATACCGATGGTGTTGATTCCGTGTCTTGCCAGTGCCTGAGCGCCTCTGTAAGAACCGTCGCCGCCGATTACCACAATACCGTCAATACCGTGCTCTCTGCAGATTTCCGCAGCCCTCTCCTGCACTTCTTCTTCCTTAAACTCAAGACACCTTGCCGTACCCAGGATCGTTCCGCCTCTCTGGATGATGTCGGACACGTCCTTCTTTTCCATATCTACGATCTCTTCGTTTAACAGCCCCTGATACCCTTTTTTGATTCCCTTTACATTTACGCCGTTTCCGATGGCTTTACGCACAATCGCACGGATGGCGGCATTCATGCCCGGTGCGTCGCCGCCGCTGGTCAATACTCCAATGGTTCTAATCTCTTTTGCCATAAGTAGATACCGTCCTTTCCTTGCTCTCTATTTTAACTCTATCCAGTATCATTTTCAATCCTTTTTCACATCCCAGACAATTTTAATATTATCCTTGCCGTACCGCGCCCCCAGCTTCTGCTCCAGCTCCTCATCCGCGCATACATTCCGGTTAGGCGGCAGCTTCTTCATGGCCTTTAAAGACTCTATATAAATGACGACGCTGTCATTTCCGTCAGAATCCGCAAGCAGGGAAAGCAGCTCTTCCTCCCCCTGCTGGTAATCTTCCTTATCCTTAAACTTAATCCACAGCTTCCGGGGAATCTCGTCAAAGGCTGTGATCCTCTCGCAGATCAGCTTTCCGTCCTTATCCTCCTCCAGGGACACCCGTCCCCGCACAAAAACCTTATTTTCCTCCACCAGTTTCTGGCTGTTTCTTTCGTAGTCCCTTGGAAAGACCACCACCTCCACGATTCCCAGCAGATCTTCCACCTGCAGGAAGGCCATCACCTTGTCACTTTTCGTGTATTTGATACGTTTATCCGCAATCATGCCGCCGATCACCGCCGTAGCGTTGTCCCTCACCGCCGGTTCGTCAGCCCCCTCTTCCAGCACAAAGTCCGCTGTGGTGTTGGTGATTCCCTTTTTCCAGAGATCCTCCCATTCCTCTAAGGGATGACCGCTGACATAAATACCAAGCACCTCTTTTTCAAAGGAAAGCAGCATCTCCTTAGAGTACTCTCCCACATCCGGAAGCTTTACGTCAAATTCCTCCTTCTGTTCCTCGTCCACAATATCAAAGAGACTGATCTGCCCTGCCATGTTGTTCTTTTTGTCATGGATAATGCTCTCCATGATCTGTACATAGGCGCTCATAAACTGCTTCCGGGTACCCGGAAGGGAATCAAAGGCCCCTGCCTTGATAAAGTTCTCAATAGTCTTTTTGGTGATAATCTCCTTATCTGCCAGTCTGGTAATAAAGTCCTTTAGGTTTGTGTAAGGTCCCCTTATCGTTCTCTCCTCCACCACAATGTCGATCACCGGACGTCCAATGCTCTTGATGGCGGTCAGGGCATAACGGATAGAGCTTCCCTGCACGGAAAATCCCCTCTCCCCCTCATTGATGTCCGGCGGCAGAATGGTGATGCCCATGCCTCTGCAGGTCATGATGTACTCCGCCACCTTCCTGGGATTGTCGATCACTGAAGTCATAAGAGCAGCCATAAACTCCACCGGATAGTAGTATTTCAGATAGGCAGTCTGGTAGGCCACCACCGCATAGCAGGCGGAATGGGACTTGTTAAAAGCATACTTGGCAAAGTCCATCATATCATCGAAAATCTGGGAGGCCGTCTCCTCGGGAATCCCGTTTGCCACACATCCCGGCACCCCCTCTTCCTCATTTCCGTAAATGAAATTCACCCGTTCCTTTGCCATCACGGACTGCTTTTTCTTGCTCATGGCACGGCGCACCAGATCGCTCCGCCCAAGACTGTAGCCCCCTAAGTCCCGCACGATCTGCATGACCTGCTCCTGATAGACGATACAGCCGTAGGTCGCGGAGAGAATAGGTTCGAGCTGGGGACAGGAGTAGGTAATCTTGCCGTGGGAATTTTTTTCCCTGATATATTTGGGGATGAAATCCATGGGCCCGGGCCGGTAAAGGGCGATCCCGGCAATAATGTCCTCCAGGTTCTCCGGCTTCAGCTCCTTCATGAAGCTCTTCATACCGCCGCTTTCAAGCTGGAACACGCCGTCCGTCCTGCCTGACCCCAGAGAGGTGAGTACTTTTTTATCATCGAAATCAATCTCATCAATATCAATGTGAACCCCTTTATCCCTCTCGATCAAATCCACCGCATCCCGCAGTACGGTCAGCGTCCGAAGCCCCAGAAAGTCCATTTTAAGAAGACCAAGCTCTTCAATCGTGGTCATGGTAAACTGCGTTGTGACGGCACCGTCCGCTCCTCTGGATAAAGGGACCAGCTCCTCTGCCGGCTGGGAGCAGATCACCACCCCTGCGGCATGCATGGAGGTGTGCCGGGGCAGCCCTTCCAGCCGCTTACTCATGTCGATCAGCTCTTTCACCTGCTCATCCGTCTCATACATTTTGCGCAGCTCCGGGTTGATCTGCAGCGCCTGGTCAATGGTAATATTCAGCGCATTGGGGATCCTGGGGATCATTTTTGCAAGGGAATCCACATAGGCGTAAGGCAGATCCATAACTCTCCCCACATCCCGTATCACACCCTTTGCCGCCAGGGTACCAAAGGTAACGATCTGCACTACCTTATCCGCCCCGTATTTCCGGCTCACATAATCAATCACCTCCTGCCGTCTTTCAAAGCAGAAGTCAATATCAATATCCGGCATGGAAATCCGCTCCGGGTTCAGGAAACGTTCAAAGAGCAGATTATATTTAATAGGATCAATATTCGTGATTTTAAGGGCATAGGAGACAATACTTCCCGCCGCCGACCCCCGGCCCGGCCCCACCATAATCCCGTTTGACTTGGCATAATTGATAAAATCCCACACGATCAGGAAATAGTCCACATAGCCCATGGTACGGATTACATCCAGCTCGTAGTCCAACCGCTCCTTTAAGGTCTGCCCCGTATCTCCTGCAGGCGCGTTCTCATCAAAGACGAATCCGTCCCCGGCCTGGAAGCCGCTCTCCCTGTTCTGTCCGTTCTCTGTGTCCTTCCCCTGCCATTTTCCGTAGCGCTCCCTGAGCCCGTCATAGCAGAGCTTGTTCAGATAGCTCCAGGAGTCGTACCCTTCGGGCACCTCAAAATGAGGGAGCTTGACCACGCCGAACTCGATCTCCACATTGCACCGGTCCGCGATCCGCTGGGTATTTTCCACTGCCTCCCACGCATAGGGAAAAAGCCCTTTCATTTCCTCCTCACTTTTTACAAAGTACTGCCCGCCCTCATAGCGCATCCGATCCTCGTCCGCCAGCTTCTTGCCGGTCTGAATACAGAGAAGAATATCGTGGGGCTTCACATCCTCGGCGTAGGTATAGTGGACGTCGTTGGTCACCACCAGCGGAATGCCAAGCTCTTTGCTCATCTGCATCAGCGTGGTATTCACCATCCGCTGCTCCGGAAGACCGTGATCCTGCATTTCCAGGAAAAAATTTCCCTCCCCGAAGCAGTCTCTGTATTTCAGGGCCGACTTTTTGGCTTCCTCCACCAGCCCCTTCTGGATATAGCGCTGCACCTCCCCGGCCAAGCAGGCGGACAGGGCAATAATACCCTCATGAAACTCTTTCAGGATTTCCATATCCACCCTGGGCTTGTAATAGTACCCTTCTGTAAAGCCCCGGCTCACAATCCGCATCAGGTTATCATACCCCGTATTGTTCTCCGCCAGCAGCACCAGATGGTAATACCGATCCTCCCCTCCTGTCAGCTCCTTGTCAAAACGGGAATTGGGCGCCACATAGATCTCGCACCCCAGAATCGGCTTGATGCCTTCCGCCTTGCAGGCCTTGTAAAAATCAATGACACCGTACATCACGCCGTGATCCGTGATGGCGGCGCTGTCCATGCCAAGCTCCTTCACTCTTTTTACATATTCGGTAATTTTATTGGAACCGTCCAGCAGACTGTATTCCGTGTGGACGTGCAGATGCGTAAATGCCATGGGGGCCTCCTGATATAGTAAGTATCTCTTTTACCTGTAGTGCTTCCTTTCCATCATAGCAAAAAAGAAATGGCTTTACCAGAAATTTTTGCCTGCAAATATGATGGCAGAGGCATTTATAAAAAATTTCCGATATGCGATAATAAGAACGGAATACAATTCCGTCTAAAAAACAGAAAGAGAGGCTGGAATGAATATAATAAAGAGCCGGGAGGAAATTCCCCGCTCTTTTTATTACAGGCATTTCAAATTTTAAACATCAGCTTCTATTCCTATCGCTCCACCCGCACCGGATTATTCAAAAAGTCCTGATAAGAAAGCCGAATCCCATCCTCTAACTCCGTCTTATAAGTCCAGCCCATGGCCGCCGCCTTGGACACATCCAGCAGCTTTCTCGGCGTTCCGTTGGGCTTGGTTGCATCCCAGCGGATCTCTCCCTCATATCCTACCACCCTGGCTACCAGCTCTGCCAGCTCCCTGATGGTCAGTTCCTTCCCCGAGCCCGCATTTACCGTCTCGTTCCCGCTGTAATGATTCATAAGGAATACACAGAGATTCGCCAAATCGTCCACATACAAGAATTCCCGCAAAGGAGAACCGTCTCCCCAGCAGACCACCTCCTTAAGCCCCTCCTGCTTCGCCTCGTGAAAACGGCGGATCAGCGCAGGAAGCACATGGCTGTGCTCCGGATGGTAATTGTCATTGGGCCCGTAAAGGTTGGTGGGCATCACGGAAATATAATCCGTGCCGTACTGCCGGTTTAAAAACTCGCAGTACTTAAGGCCGGAAATCTTCGCCAGCGCATAGGCCTCGTTGGTCTTTTCCAGCTCCGAGGTCAGCAGCACACTCTCCTTCATGGGCTGGGGCGCCATCCGGGGATAAATACAGGAGGAACCCAAAAATTCCAGCTTTTTACAGCCGTTTTGCCAGGCGGCGTGGATGACATTCATTTCCAGAATCATATTATCGTACATAAAATCCGCAAGGGCGCTCTGGTTGGCATTGATACCGCCCACCTTTGCCGCGGCCAGGAAAACATATTCGGGCTTTTCCTCTGCAAAAAAATCCTCCACTGCCTCCTGGCGGCAGAGATCAAGCTCTTTGTGGCCGCGGGTAATGATATTAGTATAGCCCTGCCTTTCAAGTTCCCTTATAATGGCAGAGCCCACCATCCCCTTATGGCCTGCCACATATATTTTTGCATTTTTTTCCATCATAGCGCGCTCCCTCGTTTCTCTCAAAATTCTTTTCCTGCGGCTTTTGTGTTCCATACGCCCCTTAAGACGTTCAAAAGCCTGTAACAGAATTTTACAGAATGCATCTTGCCTTTTTAATTGCTCATCCCCTGTATTATTAGCACAATATTGGTTTTTTATGAATTTTTCCACAGCCTCCTGTATTCGCCGGGCGTCATACCCTCCATTTTTTTGAAGCTCCTGGCGAAATAGTTGGCGTCGCTCATGCCGGAGGCTGCCCCCACCTCTTCTATGCTCATATCCGTAAAGCGCAGCAGGCTTTTCGCCCTGGTGATGCGCACAGAAAGGACATAGGCCGTGATTGTCACGCCGTAAGCCTCCTTAAATATTTTGGTCAGATAATATTTATCAATATAAAAAATACGGGCCAGATCGTCCAGGACAATCCTCTCCTTAAAGTGCTCGTCTAAATATTCCCTGACCGCGTTCAGCTCCATCCGCTTTTTGGAAACCACCCTGTTTTCAGGGTGCCAGGAATAGGACATGAGCAGGGTGAGAAGCCGGCTCAGCTCCTGATTGATACGCATATCCCGCAGATAATCCGCGGAATCCGCAATGGTATACAGGCCCGTCAGCAACTGCTTTATCCCGGATACATCTTCCGGATGAAAGACCGGCTGGCCGCCCCGTTCCAGATATTTATGATAAACAGCAGGAAGCTCCGGGCCATAAAAATGGCACCACTGCAGCGCCCAAAGCTCTCTTCCTGTCCTGTGGGAATAGGGCTTGTGGCAGTCGATAAAAACCACATCCCCCGCAGTAAGAGCGTATTTCTTCTTATTATATAACAGCTCTCCGCCGCCCTCCAAAACCACAAAGCACAGACAGGAAATCAGATTTTCCCGGGAACTGGCGTGGGGTCTTAAGGCCTTAAGGCTTCCGATCTCCTGCAGGTGCAAAAGGGATGTCCGGGCGAAATCCGAAGGCGTGTAAATAATCCGGGAGGATTGGACGGAAGAGACGTTGGTAAATAAAGCTTCGTTTTCCATAAAGATACACCTCCCTTGACTTCCCGGCCTGTCTGCAAAAGATTAATCATACAGCCCTTCCGGAAAACTTCCGAAAGGGCCGCATTTATATTTTCCTTTATATCGCTTCCTATAAATACTTCTTAAGGGCCTCCGCCTTATCCAGCTTCTCCCAAGGCAGATCCAGATCGTTGCGGCCAAAATGTCCGTAAGCGGCTGTCTGCTTGTAAATCGGACGGCGCAAATCCAGCATCTTGATAATGCCTGCCGGGCGAAGATCAAAGTTCTCTCTGATGATCTTCACCAGTTTTTCATCGGAAAGCTTTCCGGTTCCAAAGGTATCTACCATAACGGAGGTAGGCTGTGCCACACCGATGGCATAGGACAGCTGAATCTCGCACTTGTCCGCTAAGCCTGCGCCAACAATATTCTTGGCAACATAACGGGCCGCATAAGCCGCGCTCCTGTCCACCTTGGTGCAGTCCTTGCCGGAAAAAGCGCCGCCGCCATGACGGGCATATCCGCCGTAGGTGTCCACGATAATCTTACGGCCTGTAAGGCCTGCGTCTCCGTGAGGCCCCCCGATCACGAAACGGCCTGTGGGGTTGATAAAATATTTGGTGTTTTCATCCAAAAGCTCCTTGGGAAGGATTGGATCGAAAACATATTTTTTGATGTCCTCATGGATCTGTTCCTGAGTCACATCCTCATCATGCTGGGTGGAAAGAACTACCGCTTCCAAACGGATGGGCTTGCCTGCCTCGTCATACTCCACGGAAACCTGGCTCTTGCCATCGGGTCTTAAATAAGGAAGGGTACCGTCCTTGCGAACCTTGGTAAGCTGAAGAGCCAGCTTGTGGGCAAGGGAGATGGAGTAAGGCATATATTCTTCTGTCTCGTTGGTGGCATAGCCGAACATCATTCCCTGATCCCCTGCGCCGATGGCTTCGATCTCGGCATCGGTCATTTTGTTTTCGGCAGCCTCATGTTCCTGCTGCTTTGCTTCCAGGGCTTTGTCCACACCCATGGCAATATCTGCCGACTGCTCGTCAATGGCCACCAGCACTGCACAGGTATTGCCGTCAAATCCGTATTCTGACTTGGTGTATCCGATTTCCTTCACAGTATCGCGCACAATCTTCTGAATATCCACGTAAGCTGTGGTAGTGATTTCCCCTGTCACCAGCACAAAGCCTGTACAGGTGGCAGTCTCACATGCCACACGGCTCATAGGGTCTTTTTCCATGCACGCGTCCAGGATCGCGTCGGAAATCGCATCGCAGACCTTGTCGGGATGTCCCTCGGTCACTGATTCTGATGTAAATAAGTGTTTTTCCATTTCTGTTCCTCCTTGGGTTAGTAATTAAATGATTTACGGTACTGAAAGCCGATTGCTCCGGGGCTTTCAAATAAAAAATCCGCTTACAAGAAGCGGACCTGACAAACGATACTCAAATCCTCTTATTGTTCGACTTTTATTCGCTCAGGTTGGCACCTTCCATGCAGGGGTTGCCGTGGCTTCACAGGTCCTCTGTACCTCCACCACTCTGAATAAGAGATTCTGCACAATATTGAATTTTCATATCTGGATATAGCCTACACTATAAACAGAAATTTGTCAACGCATTTTTCTGTATTTCTATCACTCTTCATCCCGTCTTTAATCGGAACTTTTTCAGTTCCCTTTCCGTGACAATCTTCTCGATCTGAGCCCCAAGGCTTTGGAGTTTGATGTGGAAGTCCTCATATCCCCTCTCGATAAAGCGGATGTCATCAATCACCGTGGTGCCTTCCGCCGAAAGCCCTGCAATCACCAAGGCTGCGCCTGCACGCAGATCGGGCGCGCTGATGCTGGCGCCGGTATACCTGCTCACACCGTCTATAATGGCGGTATTCCCGCCCTCCACCTTAATGCTGGCTCCCATTCTGGTAAGCTCATCCACATATTTAAACCGATTTTCAAAAATACTCTCCGTCACAATGCTGGTTCCCCTGGACAGGCCCAGCGCCACGGTAATCTGGGGCTGCATATCCGTAGGAAAGCCCGGATACGGAAGGGTTTTCACATGGGTATGGGTAAGAGGCTTGGCTGCCACTACTCTCACCGCGTCATCCGACTCGTCTACCTCACAGCCGATTTCAGTCAGCTTGGCGGTGATGGACTCCAGGTGCTTGGGAATGACATTCTTTACCGTCACATCTCCCTTGGTCACCGCAGCCGCAAACATAAAGGTACCGGCCTCGATCTGATCAGGGATAATTGCATATTCTGTACCGTGAAGCCTGGGAACTCCTTTGATTCTGATCACATCGGTTCCGGCTCCTTTAACCACGGCTCCCATGCTGTTCAGGAAATTGGCCACATCCACTACATGGGGCTCCTTTGCCGCATTTTCGATGATGGTCTGCCCTTCTGCCATCACTGCCGCTATCATTACATCAATGGTTGCCCCTACGGAAACCACATCCATATAAATATGGCCGCCCTTAAGGCGCTGGGTATCGGCAATCACCAGGCCGTGTTCAATCCTTACATCCGCTCCCAATGCCCGAAACCCTTTGATATGCTGGTCAATGGGGCGAAGGCCGATGTTACAGCCTCCCGGCAGGGTCACCTGAGCCCTTTTATACTTTCCCAGCAATGCTCCCAGAAAATAATAGGAAGCCCGAATCTTTTTCACACAATCATCATCAATGACCATATCTCTGATGGTCCTTCCGGAAATCCTTACGGTGTGTCTGTCAATCCGCTCCACCAGACCCCCGATATTTTCAATGGCCTGGAGCATTACATTCGTATCCCGGACATCCGGCATATTTTCTATCAATACAGTCTCATCCGTCATGATAGAAGCCGCAAGAATAGCAAGGGCCGCATTTTTGGCCCCGCCAATCTCCACTTCTCCCACCAGTGGATTACCGCCTTTAATTGCATATTGTTCCATAGTATTCCTCTATATATATACCAAAATCAGTTAAAATTCAGTTCTATTTTCAATATTAATTTCACGGCAGACCGTCCTCCTTCAATCAAGACAGGGAGCCATATTGCCTGCCACATACGTGTACATTATACCATATCACCCTCATTTGTAAATATAAAACATCAGTTCAGATAACTGAGCGGGTTCACCTGGGAGCCGCCTATCAGAATTTCAAAGTGCAGATGCGGCCCGGTACTTACGCCGGTATTTCCGCTCAGAGCAATCTTTTGTCCCTGTGTAACGGTCTGTCCCACGGATACCAATACCTTGCTCAGGTGGCCGTATCTGGTCTGCCTGCCGTCAGGATGATTGATATAAACCACATATCCGTACCCGCTGCCCCATCCGGCTCTTGCAACTGTTCCTCCGCAGGAAGCATTCACGGCAGTGCCCGTAGGCGTTGCCCAGTCAATTCCCTTATGATAGGTACTTGCACCTCTGGTAGGTCTGCTCCTGCGGCCGAAGCCGGAGGAAAGACGTCCGCCTGCGATCGGCTTAATGTAGGTCGGCGGTATCTTGGTTCCTCTTTCCACGATCTTTGGAACCGCTTCATAGGTTACCTCCTGTTTTATGATGTCTTTGGCTACTTCCTTGTCGTTTTCAAAGGTAACCACTGCAATTACTTTCCGGTGCCCCGCAGAAGGCTCCTGCAGCGTTTTTCTTTCCGTGGTATACCAATCGTCATTATCTATATAGATTACTTCCTCTTCATAATCCTCTTCATAATACATTTCTTCCTGGCGCACCACTGCCAGCTTCGGCTCAGGCACCGTAATGACCAGTTCTTCCCCTGCCCTGATCATGGAATTTTCATCCTCAAGGGAAGAATTCATTTCTATAAGCCTGTCCATAGGAATGTTGGTCTTAATGGCAATCTCCGAAAGAGTATCGCCGGGAACCACCTCATACACGTCGCTCTTTTCTTCATCCTGTGTCACTTCCCGGATCGCCGCATTCAAATCCGTAAGCTCGTCTTCCTTTAAATAAGCCTCCACCACTTCGATGGTATCCCCATATTCCATAGAGATCAGCCCCAGCTCATAATCCTCAAAATCCTTCTCACCGGCAGGCTCGGCTTCCTCAAATACAGTGGTAAGATCTGCCTGGATGCCAGCTTCCATATTGACAGCCTCCCGGGCCTGCTCCACGGTCTCTTCCTTCGTCTGAATCTGGGTAGTAAGCACGGGAAGCTCTCTGGAGTTGTCCAGATGCAGCTCCACCCTGTATCTGTTTTCACTGTCATATTTATCCAGTGCAGCCTGCAGCAGGGAAACCACGTCCTCCTTGCTGGAAAGGTTCACCATAAATTCATTAATCTTAACCACGTAAGACCTGTGCAGGGTTTCCTTCACACTGGCCTTAAGAACTTCCGTCATTTTTTGCGTAATTTCCTCCGGATCATCTACTTTTCCCCAGAGAACCTCGCTTCCAATCACTTCCAGATTGCTTTCCATCAGCGTAAGCTCCTCATTGTCAAGAGCAATCTGCCGCCTTGCCTCGCGCACAAGTCCTTCCGCCTCTTCCGGAAGGGAAACCATCCCCACCTCCTGGTCATTCAAAATCACTGCAAATATATTATTACCCAATTTTTCAAAGGGTACAAAAGAAGGCAGAAAAAATATACTGGCAAATACTGCCAACAATCTGATTTTCAATGCCCTGACCTCTAATCTTCTATAATAGCCGGTAAATAACCTCATATATTTAAACTCCCATGCTTGTTTTTATTTTTCCATTCATTTTATCAGTTCTCATTTTACTTGTAAAGGGTAGGCTATCCTCACAAGTTCTGGTAAAATAAGAAAAAGAATCATTACGAGGTGTCCTGATGAATACGATCTTTTTTCACATAGATGTAAATTCTGCATTTCTGAGCTGGAGCGCTCAAAAACGCCTTTTGGAAGGTGACGGCATTGACCTGCGAACCATCCCCTCTATCGTTGGCGGAGACAGGCAGCGCCGTCACGGCGTTGTGCTTGCCAAATCCGTTCCTGCCAAAAAATATGGCATCCTGACGGGAGAACCCATTGTAAATGCCCTGCGCAAGTGTCCCTCTCTGGTGATTGAAGCCCCTGACCATGCACTTTATCACGCTAAGAGCAGGGCCCTTATGGAATTTTTATCCGAAATCTGTCCGGAAATCGAACAGCTCAGCGTGGACGAGTGTTTTATGGACTTTACTCCAATCAGGAACCGCTTTCCGTCTCCCGAATCAGCCGCAGAAACCATTAAAAATCAGATCAGCGGTACCTTTGGCTTTACGGTTAATATTGGAATTTCCGACAGAAAAATTCTTGCCAAGATGGCCTCCGACTTTAAAAAGCCTGACCTTGTTCACACTCTTTATTCCTGGGAAATCAAGGAAAAAATGTGGCCTCTTCCGGTTTCCTCCTTGTATATGTGCGGAAAATCTAGTGCCGATGTGCTCAAAAAACTGGAGATACGCTCGATTGGCGATCTAGCCATGGCCGATAAGGCGATTCTTGCCTCCCATCTGAAAAGCCACGGTATTCTTCTCTGGGAGTATGCAAACGGTATGGATGACTCTCTTGTCATTTCCACCCGGACAGAAGCCAAGGGCATTGGCAATTCCACTACCCTTCCAAAGGATGTTTCTGACCGGGCCGAAGCCTTTCACTGCCTTTTGTCTCTCTGCGACAGTGTATCGGGGCGTCTTCGAAAGGCGGGGCAGCTTGCCGGAATGGTCAGCGTGGAAATAAAATACAGCGATTTCAGCACGGCCTCGCACCAGGCTCTTCTTTCCGCTCCCTCAAACACCTCTCAGGTCATCTATCAGGCCTCCTGCCGTCTGTTCGATGAACTCTGGAACGGCTCTCCCATCCGGCTTCTCGGCGTGCGCTCCTCCAGGCTCTCCGATCTGTCACAGCCGGTTCAGCTCTCCCTGTTTGAGTCCTTACCCGAATCTCAAACCGATTCTTTGCCTTCGGCGGCCGGCAAAGGCAGCCCCGTCTCTCCCTCCCGGGAAAAACTGGCTGCCCTTGACAAAACCTTAGATTCTATTCGGAAGAAATATGGGGATGCCGCCATAGTCCGGGGCAGCTTCCTTGAGGCCCCTTCCCCTAAAACAGCCCCAAAATCCTGGCAAAAGTAATTGCCAGATTCGCTATGCTGATTACCATAGTGACAATCACAAAAAACAACGTCATCTCGTTGTTCTTTGCCTGCTTACCCTGCTCCTCTTTAAGCTGTGTGGTCTGTTTGTCCAACTCTTCGATCATGGCTGCCTGTACATTACGGTAAACCTTCACATTATCTGTATGGAGGTAATCCTCAAGGTTTTTGAACAGCCCTTCCAACTTGGATTGGATTTCGGACAGATCCTTTGTAAGTAGTTCTATGCTGTCCGGATTTTCCTTGATTTCGGCAATCTTTGCAAGGCTTTCATTCAAAGTCTTGTTAATGCCGGCAATAGAAAACTCCGTGGTCTCTTTGATTTTTGATACGGAGAGGGTCTCCACTTCCTCCGCCGTCTGTCCCAGCTTTTCATTCGCCGTATCCGCCAGCTTATGTACCTCCTGGGCGCTCTCGATATTCTTCAGGTTCAGCCTGCGCATTTCCTGAAGACAGTCGTCGTACTTCACCATCTGCTCTTTAAATAAATTAACCTGTCTCTCCAGATTCTCCAGAGCAGCCGCATCAGCGGCTGCATTTGCCCGAATAATCTCCTGTGAATTTAATTTCTGTGAAATCTTGTCCATAAAATTATCCATTGTAGTTCCTCCGGATGTTTTTCTTTCGACCTGTGTATTAGCCCGCCCTGCTGCGCAGTGCATTGCTCTGCTCTTCCCTGCAACGCATTGCACTGCTCTTTTACGCAGTACATTGCTCTGCTCTTCTCCGCAACGCATTGCTCTGCTCTTCTCCGCAGTGCGCTATTCGGAAAACCTTCGGTTTTCCTCATCGCGGGCTTCGCCCTATCAAAATACAAGCTGACAAATCTGACTGCAAGCAGTCAATTTGTCTTCTTGTATTTTGGCACTGCTCATGCCTTCCCGTACATTATACCACAATCCGCTGATTTTGCACGTTTTTTCTGATTGTTGGATTTTGTGCATGTTGCATATTTTTTTTGTTCTTTGTCCTGCGTCGTTGTGATAATTAACGATAATTTCATATTGTGTTCATAGTTTATTCATAAGTACGTGGTATATTATATTTAAATCAAACAAAAGCTTACATGTTGTTTTTCATTATACGCATAGATAAATTTTTTCATAATAGCCCGGGCACAGAAATGTGTCTGGGCACTCCTCATTTTACGGAAAAACATGCGTTTTTCTGCCGCCTGTCCCCGGCTTTTCCGGTACGCTTTAAGGGGCTCAGGCTTTTCCTTTCCATGGCTGAACCCCTTTTTGTTATTCTCTGCCGATGCTGATTGACGTTGATACCTCGTCGTTTAATAAAAGCATCTTTGCATCCAGATCCGAAATCATCTTTGCACATTCAATCAATTCGTTTTCAATGCCTTCCGGAACCTTCCCCTCAAATTTGTAATGTATCTTGTGCTCTAAGCTCGCCCAAAAGTCCATGGCAACCGTACGGATCTGAATCTCCACCTTGGTATCCACAATCCTGTCAGACAGATATACCGGCACCGAAACCAGCATATGATAGCTTTTATAGCCGCTGGGTTTCGGATTCACCAGATAATCCTTGACGGAGATCACCTTGATGTCTCCCTGGTTGGTAATCATCTCCGCAATCCGATAAATATCAGATGTAAAAGAACAAATTACACGGATTCCCGCAATATCATTTACATATTGGACCATGTTATGAATGGTAGATTCATGTCCCTGTCTTCTTAGTTTTTTGACAATGCTTTCGGATGTTTTGAGCCGGGATTTGATGTGTTCAATGGGATTATATCTATGTACGTGTTGAAATTCATCGTTCAATATTTCCAGTTTGGTTGCAATCTGTTTCAATGCGGAACGATAAATCAAAATGACCTCCTCCCAGCTCTCCACCTCGCTGTCTCTTTCTTCTCTTAATTCCATTTTCTCACCCGCCTTACCTTTTTATTTGACATTGCCCCCTCGTCAGACAATATACCCCCTGTCTGCCCGCTTCTGCGGGCGCGCAAATCATGAGGTGTGAAATTCAGTTTTCACACTACTATCATATCACACTTTGGCGAAATAATGTATATTATACACAATATTTTTACCCTGGAAATAAAACCTGACTGCTGATTTTTTCAAAGGGCTGTGATATGATAAAGTATCTTACGCGAATAAAAATTCAAGCAGAAAGGGCACAGGTACTTTTTATGTTCAGAATGTGGGCCAAAATTTTCAAAAATAACAGAATGGTCAGGGATACTCTGATTGTCAACGAAAAAGACGATACACGCACACATAAGATTTTTGAGGCATTAGATCATATATGCTATGAGTTTGATCTGGAGAAGCCAATCTGGCTGGATTCCACCATAGCCGAATTCAAACGGCACGATAAAGTCCGCTTTACCCAGGATAATTTTATAGAATCCATTGATTTTGACTATCTGGAAATCCATGTAATTGAAGAAGACTGATTTTTCTTTTTTATGCATAAAGCTGATTGACATCAGAAACAATACGTAGTAGTATATTAATACGCCAAACATAGTTTTTGAAACTACGTATCAATTTCCAGATGTCAAGGAGGTAACTTATGCAAATTACAATACGTGAACCAGGAAGCGCCATTACTCACTTTATCGGTATGATGATGGCCGTCTTTGCCGCAACTCCTCTTCTGATAAAATCCGCACTCTCCTCAGACGGGAAAAGCCTGCTTGCCCTGAGCGTCTTCTGTCTCAGCATGATCCTGCTTTATGGCGCCAGCGCCACTTATCACTCTCTGAACATAAGCGGAAAGGCATTGCGCATTTTCCGCAAGCTGGATCATATGATGATCTTTGTGCTGATTGCGGGCTCCTACACGCCGGTATGCCTGATCGTTCTGGGGGGCCGCCCGGGGTATACTCTTCTGGCCGTGGTATGGGCAATTGCCCTTTTCGGCATGACCTTAAAGGCCTGCTGGATTACCTGTCCCAAATGGTTTTCCTCCATCATTTATATTGCCATGGGCTGGGTCTGCCTGGCCGTGTTCGGACCCTTATGGCATGTTCTTCCTCACGCCGCTTTCGGATGGCTCCTGGCCGGAGGAATCATTTATACCATCGGAGGCGTAATTTACGCCTTAAAGCTTCCTGTTTTCAATGGAAAGCATGAATTCTTCGGCTCCCATGAAATTTTTCACCTGTTTGTCATGGGCGGAAGCGTCTGTCATTTCATATTTATGTACCTTTATGTCGCTTAGAGCTTGAATACTGTGCATATAAAAGGCAGCCGCCGGTGCGAATCCACCGGACGGCTGCCTTTTTATATTGCTCTTTTAGTCCTCATATCCATTGGGGTTATTGCTCTGCCATCTCCAAGAGTCTGCGCACATTTCCTTAATTCCATACTGCGCCTCCCAGCCCAGCTCCCTCTTTGCCTTAGCCGCGTCGGAGTAACAGGTTGCAATATCTCCCGCGCGTCTTGGCTTGATCACGTAAGGGATCTTAACGCCCGTAGCCTCCTCAAAATTCTTTACAATATCCAAAACGCTGTATCCCACACCGGTTCCCAGATTGTAAATGCAAAGCCCTGCCTTTTCCTCTATCTTCTTAAGAGCCTTCACATGCCCTGCGGCCAGGTCAACCACGTGGATGTAATCCCTCACTCCCGTTCCGTCCGGCGTATCGTAGTCGTTTCCGAACACGCCCAGCTCTTTGAGCTTCCCTACCGCTACCTGCGTGATATAAGGCATCAGGTTATTTGGAATGCCGTTGGGGTTCTCCCCAATGGTGCCGCTCTTGTGAGCTCCGATGGGGTTGAAATAACGAAGCAGAATTACATTCCATTCCGGATCTGCTTTCTGCATATCTGACAAAACCTGCTCCAGCATGGACTTGGTCCAGCCATAAGGGTTAGTACACTGTCCCTTGGGGCATTCCTCTGTGATGGGAATAATGGCCGGATCGCCGTAAACGGTTGCCGAGGAGGAAAAGATAATGTTCTTCACTCCACGCTGTCTCATCACGTCCACCAAGGTCAGTGTTCCGGCTATATTATTTTCATAATATTCCCAGGGCTTCTGTACGGACTCTCCTACTGCCTTTAACCCTGCAAAATGAATGCAGGAGTCAATTTTTTCTTTATCGAAGATGGCGTTTAAGGCCTCCCTGTCCAGAATATCCGCTTTATAAAAGGTAACCGGCTTGCCGGTAATCTTTTCTACTCTCTGTAAGCTTTTCTCGCTGGAATTGCTCAGGTTATCAACTACTACCACCTCATAACCTGCATTCTGCAGTTCTACCACCGTATGACTGCCAATATATCCGGCTCCGCCTGTAACCAATATTGCCATTTTGTAACCTCCTCCTGAATCTGTTTCCTGCTCTATCTTTCCAATTTCTTATTTATTCTATCCTTTTCCCCGCATGCGGAGCAAGATGGTAATGTTAGCCAAACCTGTCAAAATGTTATGACCGGGTTATAACTCAATCCCGTTTTCTTTGCACAGCTCTCTTGCGCTCTCCACGGAGTCAATCCCTGTCTTATTTTTGATCGGCGCAAATTCCCTGTTGCGCTCCACTTCAAAAGGCAGACAGCTATTCATCTCATGGATCATATCCAGTACCAGTTGTTCGAATTTGTATCCGTTGGGAGCTTCCGGTTTCAATTTCTGCCCCTCCGAATCCAGGCATGGAATTTTCTTCTCGACAATGTGAAGAGGCAGGTTCCTTTCCCTGATCTTTTCGAGGGCGTCTATCCGGAACAGATAATTTAAGATAACGCCAAAGTAGTAGGCCGGATCGCCCTTTGCATCCTTCGCATCCATCAGCTCCTGTGTAAGCTCATAATACTCCACGATAGAGGGACGGCCGTCCTCTAAACACACAACGCCGATCTTCTCGTCCGGCGCACATTTGCGCACCACCTTTTCGCCCACTTCGCATTGATTGGCAATCACCGCCCCCACAAAGCAGGGGTCCGCAATCCTCTGCAGTACGTTATCCACCGCAAAGACATTCAGCCATTCCACCCCGTCCGCCATAGCTTTTTGGGCAACCTGCCATTTATACATTGAGGAATACCATCCTCCGTTTCCGTTCGGAGAGGTGGAAATTTTCCACTTTTCTTCCAGATAAACCTTCCCTTCATAGTCACAGGCCGGCGCCATCTCCTGCATGAAAAAGGTGACAGCTTCTTTTTTGTAGCCGAAATAATCATGTTCCTTCAAAAATTTTACGGTTGCCTCATGGTTCTTATCGCTGGTCATAACGTAGAGAGGGATAAAAGCTCCCGCTTCTTTTACCACATCCATAAGATTTTCAATCAGCCGCTGGAAAATATATACCTCTTTGGTGAGTCCGATATTGTACATTCCCTTGGGATCCTCCGAGCCCAAGCGGGTTCCCATGCCTCCCGCAAGAAGCACCGCTCCCACTTTCCCTTTTTGGATGGCGTCAAGGCCAATCTCTCGAAACTCTGTCTCCCGCTCTTTAATCTGCGGGATCTGCATAACCTCTAAGGGGGTAATCACTCCTCTGGGATTTTCATGCTTTCCCCCCTCCAGAGAGGCAATCATGGAAAAATCCGTAGCTTCAATCTGGGCAAGAAGCAGCTCCTTTTGTTCCTCCGTCAGCTCCCCGTAGTATTTCAGTACATGCTCCTGTCCTGCGCCTGCGAGTTTTTCCTTTGCCTGTTCATAGTTCATGATTCTCCCTCTCCTTCCGTTTCCTGGTTTCGCTGCCATTCGGGCCTGTCTACCTGCCGAACTGCCCTTGGCATATGTCTTCTATCTACAAAATAACGGTTTCTTCCCGTTTGCTTCGCTACATACATGACATTGTCGGCCCGGTTAAAGAGGGCTTCAAAATCATCCTTGGACGAAATCCGGGCGGTGATTCCCACACTGCAGTGCAGGGGCCATTCCATCCCTGTAATCTCCTCCTTCATCCGCTCCATCAGCCTGCTGATCCGGCCTTCCACCTCCTTAAGAGGCTCCCCCGTCACAAAGGCGATAAATTCATCCCCGCCGAACCGGGAGAGAATGCTTTCTTTCGAGAAGCACTCCCGCATCAGACCTGCCGACTCTCTCAAAACCACATCGCCGAAAGCATGGCCATAGGTGTCATTGATGGCCTTAAAATCATCCAGGTCCAGCATAATCATATAAGCCCTGCTGTCAGGATTTTCCTTTAACCAACAGGTGATCTTCTCCGTTGCCGTGCCCTTGTTGTACAAGCCTGTCAGAAAATCGATTTCCATTTTCCGAATCATGTCCTGTCTTTCCTTCACGGAATTGTTAATATTGTGAATTCTGCCCACGACTGTGGAAACCTGCCCCGTTTTGTCCGTAACGCTGGAATAGCAGGCCTTATACCACTGAAATTCCCCATCGGAACCCCTTCTCAAATATTCAATTTCGTCCCGCAGCGGACCCGCCGCTGCCCGCTCAAGGGCATAACCGAGCCTGCCTCTAAAGTCCGGATGCACCTGCTGCGACTTCCCGGCATACTCGTGATAATTCTCAATCTCTTTCCGCGATTTGTTATCAGGATAATTAAAAATAAATATCATCCTATCTTCCCGGGGATGATATTCAAAAAGCAGAGCAGTAGTTGTCTCCATCAATATGTGACAACGTTCCTCCATCAAACTTAGCTGGCTCTCTAACTCCCTGATCCGCTCTTCATATTCAAATCTGTCCATTCGCATCCCCCTTTAAACTCCATGCTGTTTTGTCACTTCCCTTGCCTCTATTATAAAAGGATTCAGAATAATATGCAACCGCTACTGTTTAAATTTCCAAACTCTTCTCTTTCTTATACCGTGTTAAAAAAGCGTTTCCTTACCTGCACTTATATGGAAAATTTACCGCAGAATACATCTGAGAATTTCCATGACCAAAAGACGATCCCAAACAAATATTCTCTGCATATAATGTCTAAAAAATATGCAGAGAATATTTATGAAAACTTATGTGGTAAAACCGGGAAGAATGCCTCTGAAATAGCAAAGGAAGTTTCCTCCCATAATTTTTTTTACGCTTTCCTCATCCATCCCCCTCTGAAGCAGGGCCGCGCTTACCAATGGCACCTGGCCGTGGTTTAAAAGGCAGTCATTTCTCCTGACATGCTTCGTTCCTTTCAGGGCCGCATCTGCCTGATCATAAGAGTCGCACAGATCGAAACCGTACCCCACATGCTCTGCCCCCAGCTTTGCCGTTTCATATTCTATGTGACGGCAGAGCATTTCCAGGTGATTTCCCAGAAGAGAGCCTGCAATACACTGGCAGCCGTTCATTCCCATCACACCCCCCTGGGCGGATAAACGCCTCATCTGGTCATCCGTGAGATTCCGGTAGCTGTCAAAAATATACCTGCTGCCGGAATGGGTGGCAATAAAGCTCCTTTCCGCGATCCGGCACAGATCTTCAAAGCCGTCATCATTTAAATGGCTCACATCCACAAACATGGATAACTCTTCCAGCCTTTTTACGGCCCTCACCCCGGCCTCTGTCAGGGGTCCAAAAATCTGCCTGTGCTCCGCCGCCTTGCAGCACCCCACCGCCAGGGCGTTCGGCCTGCTCCAGGTAAGGGACGCACCTCTCACCCCCAGCTTAAAGAGCTCGTTTATCCTGTCAATATCCTCACCGATACAGTCCAGCCCTTCCATATAAAGAAGGATTCCGATCTTCTCTCCCTTCAGAAGTTGTTCCAAATCCCTGCTGCTTTCGATAAAAGTTAACTCATCCAGGCCGCTGACCTCTTTTTTCAGAGCGGCGATCTGCTTCAGCGCATTCTGCCATCCGTCTTTTAAATTGTCGTTTTCAACGAAGACGGAGGAAACCACCAGCCGGATTCCCGCCTTTTTTAAATCGGAGAGATAATGGCGGCGAATCACATCCTCTTCCCCTGCCTGATGGCGCAGAAGAATTTCTCCCGCCAAATCCAGGTGGGCATCCACCACCGGATTTTCCCTGTGCAGCGCCAGAGCCTGCGCCAGATTATTTTCTGTTACCCTGATGTCCATATTTTTATTTTTCCAGTTCTACCTCTTTTAACAGTTTTTGAATATCTTCCACGCCAAGCCACTCCTTGTTGTTGCCGGAGCTGTAGGAGAAGCCCTCCTCCACCTTACGGCCGCTGGTATTGATCTTCTGCTTGTCATTCCATGTTACCTGTGGATAGACAATGAAATGCCTGTCATACTCGTAAGTGGTATGGGAGTCTTCCACCGTCACCATAATCTCATGCAGCTTTTCGCCGGGACGGATGCCGATTTCGGGCATCTCGCAGCCGGGCAGCATTGCCTTCGCCAGATCCGTCACCTTGAAGGAAGGAATCTTACTGATAAAGGTTTCCCCTCCGGTAGCCTCCTCCAGGGCCTTGATCACCAGCTCCACCCCCTGGGTTAAGCTGATCCAGAAACGGGTCATGCGGTAATCGGTAATGGGAAGCTCCCTGCCCCCATTCTTAATAATATTATGAAACAGGGGGATAATAGAACCTCTGCTTCCCGCCACATTTCCGTAGCGGACAATCGAAAAATTGATATCCTTGGTCCCTGCATAGGCATTGGCCGCAATAAAAAGCTTGTCGGAAACCAGTTTTGTACCGCCGTAAAGATTCACCGGGTTTACCGCCTTATCGGTGGAAAGCGCAACCACCTTTTTCACATTGGAATCCAGAGCCGCGTCAATCACATTCTGAGCCCCGTGAATGTTGGTTTTGATTGCCTCATTGGGATTGTACTCACAGGTGGGAACCTGCTTTAAGGCCGCCGCATGAATCACATAATCCACTCCTTCAAAAGCTCTTTCCAGCCGCTCCTTATCCCTCACATCGCCGATAAAAAACCGGAGCCTGTCCGCATATTCCCGGAATTCATTCTGCATGATAAACTGCTTGAATTCATCCCTGGAATAGACAATCACTTTTTTGGGATTATAATGGGTAAACACGTATCTGGTAAAACATTTGCCAAAAGACCCTGTGCCTCCGGTAATCAGAATTGTTTTGTTATCCAATAACATGAAAATGCCTCCATAAAATAATATTCCAACAAAATTTGTCCTTTTTCTTCTAAAGATTTTACCATGAAATCAGGGGAACGGCAAATCCTTTTCGTTGCTTTTCTGCCTCTTTACCAGAGAACGCCCGGGCAAACCGACAGAAAAACAACCTGAAAGCTACTGTCTTTAGCAGGCGGCTATTATAATAGCGCTCTGAACTGTTACTTGTTGCAGGCACGAAGGAAGCACAGCCCGGATCATGAATCCGTATGAAAAGTAACAGAAAGTAACGTTCTACTCTTCCCTGTCTCTGGAAAGCGCAATCGCCACGATCCCGCACAGGATTCCCCCGACCGCATAGACAATCCAGGCTCTCTCCCATAAATTATAAACAAAACCCAAAATCATATACACAATGGTCGCAGCCAGCATAATGCAGCCGCACAGCTTTCCCACCAGCGCTCCCCGTCTTCTCCGCTCGGGGGAGGGGTTTGCTTCCTTATTATATTCCTCAATATTATATTTCGCCTTCTGCATTCCTGCGTATGTGAGAATACACACCGCCCCGGCAATGGCCAGCAGGAAAAATCCTCCGATCAAATCGTCCAGTCTGTCCGCCTGAGCCGCGTCCATAACCCCGGCACCCAGCCTGTCGCCCACCACTATGATAAAGAGCAACGCCACCAGGATAATCCCCACTCCCAGGGCAATCCTCACCGTATATTTTCTGTAAGCCTGCTCCTTCTCCTCCTCGGTATAAAAGTCCTCGAGATAAGGATTTTTTTCCGTAAAATGATTATACTGCATTCCTGTCACGATCAGAATCAGCACAGCCACGATCAAAAAGACAAAAAAGACGGCGCCGCACAGATTTTCATCCAGTCCGATCCCCTCCAGCAGGGCTGCGATTCCCAGCCCTGAGAGAATCAATGTAACTCCCGCCGTAATCCATCTGCTGAACCGGTTATAGGTTCCGTCATAGCCGCAGCTATCCTGTGCAAATTCCCTGCTCACATCCCCCTGGGTCAGGGCATCCATGCTGCAGTGAAACATACTGCAGATTTGAAGAAGCTTTTCCATCTCCGGGTAGCTCTGGGCGGACTCCCATTTGGATACCGACTGCCTGGAAACCTCAAGCTGCTCTGCCAACTGCTCCTGTGTAATATTCTTCTGCTTTCTCAAAAACTGTAAATTTTCTGCCAGACTCATTTTTACTCCTCCTCGCCTTCCTGTCAGTTATTTGCCCTGTTTTCTAAGGCCTGCTCCCGGCCTTTTTTCCACACGGCTTTATGCTTATCATACGGTTGCGCGAGGGCGCTTTCCATCAATCCTGTGTTGCTTTTGAGTTTTCTTCTGTCTATTTTCAGTTGCAATGGCTTATTTTCGGGCTTTTTTTGCGCTGGCGGCTGCTCTGCTGCTAGCTCAATCTGTATAAAGTCCATAATCCCTTTTCCGCCACCTCCTGCCAGGAGCCAAGATGTTCATTTTCCTCCACAAGCCTTTCAAGGCAGGCTTCCTTATTCTCGTAATCCGCCACATAGGCCAGAATACATTCACTCTCCAAAACTTCCTTATCCGAAAGAGGCGCTTCATTTCCCTGTGCGGCCAGATATACCCGGGGATATTCCATCAGTTCGTCCGAAAGCCGCCAGATATTATCGGAAGAGGCTTCATTATAAAACACCACCACCGTCTCCCCTGCATGGGCCCTTACAAACTCCATAATTTCTTTCTCTTCCTCATAGAGGAAAAAGACTCTGCCGCCTTTCAGCCCAAACGCGTCCGTCAGCGCCAGCGTCAATGTCAGAACCCCTGCCAGAATCCACCTGCCCCTGACGGCTCCCGTCCCCGGCCCCAGCTTACCGGCCAGCGTCCATACTCCATAGATCAGCAAAAACACAAGCAGCCCGTAAATGGGAAGCTGGTAGCGGTTGGAGGTTTCCCCCAAAAGAAGGGCTGTCTTGGAAACAGTGAAAAAATACCCGAGACAGGCAAAGAAGATCAGGCAGACGGAAGGGTTCACGTCCCTTTTCTGATTTTTTCCTCTTTTCCTTAAGTATCCCGCGGTCACGGCCAAAAGACAGATCAACAAAAACCATGCGCTTAAAGTGCCGTTCATCACATAATCATCAAAAAGCCCGTAAAAGAACCGGAGCCTTTCCCAGGTATTTGAGACATCACTAAACTCACTGACCGCCTCCGTACCTCTGTATCCCCTGAAAATATGGGATAAACTGGCGGGATAGTAAAGGATCGCGCCTGCAAGTCCCAGACAACAGGTGATTCCGTAGGAAAACAGCTCCTTTATCCTTTTTTTCCTCAAAAAATACAGGCAAATGCCCGCCCCCAGAAAAAAGTGAAAAATAATATAATAATATTGGGTCAAAAGTCCCAAGAACACCGTTACTCCAAGAGGCAGCAAAAAATGCACGGCCCCGAAGTCATTCTTCTTAAGTGCCCGCAGATGCAGGGCCATGCATAAGAGCACAAACAAGGTGAGCCACTGATACATACGGATAAACAAAACGCCGGAAATCACCGCCCCGCTAAAGCCCCAGAACAGACAGGTGAAAAAGGCCAGAACTCTTCCTTCGGAATAACCTGTTTGTTCCCCTTCCCGGTACGCCGCCGTACAGGCACAGTAAGCCAGCAGCACATAGCACAGCACATAAGCCCCTATATTCACACCGATCCCCAGCCACTTGTCAAATACCCCCGGGAACAGGGAACAGACAGTGTGAAAAATATAATAGTAGAGCGGCGGATGCACATCCCAGGACTGCATCTGTTTTACGACGCCGTAGCGGAACCGTTCTCCCGGCAGCACCACAAAATCATTGCGCAGCTCATCCCCCTCCATCCACGCTCTGTCGTTCACAAAAAGACCTGCCGTCTTATTGGTGGAATAGTACGTATACAACTCATCCTCGTGAAAGCCTGCCTTCCTCTCTCCATAATAAAAGAGCGTTGCAAGCTGCAAAAGGAGCACGATTCCCATAACAATAATAAAGGCGGAATTTTCTTTCCCCTTGAAAGGACTTTTCATATTTTTTCCCCTTTTACTCAGATTTTTTTCAGCATCCTGTGAAACCTGCGCGCCAGCTTCGGCGCAGTGCCAAGCAGCAGCAGATATTCCTTGTTTTTCCCGGTCAGATAGGAAGACTCCAGAATATCCTGCCTGTGCGCCTTCAAATAATCCCTCACCTGGCAGTAAAACACATTTTCCCGATTCATCTGAGAAATCGGGATGTGGAGCATATAGTCCAGCCGCTGGAAAAGGCCGAACCGCATGGCCTCCGGCAAAAGCTCCGGATATTTTTCCTCCACAACAGCCTGCACCCTGTCCGCATTTTTCACAATATCCGTATAAACCCGGGGAAATTCCTCTTCGTTCCTGGTTCTGGTGTTGCTTCCGTACCGGTAAAACACATGATAATCCTGTTTGGGCAAAATGGCCACAGCCGGCGTCCTTTGCAGAAGCTTTACCAGCAGATAAAAGTCCTCGTTCAGTTCCCCCTCCGGAAAACGCTCCTTCTCAAAAAGGGAGGCATGGGTCAGCTTGGTGCAAAAGGAGCAGTCCCCCCGGTGAAGCAGCAGCTCCCGCAGAAACTGCCGGCTGTCAAGCACCTGCTCTTCCTTGGGAGGCACGCACACATCCGGCAGCCGGTTTCCATGCTCATCAATTTCATCTCTGGAGGTCTGCACCATCAAAAGGGAGTCCTCCAAAGCTGTCTCCAAAAGCCTTTCATACATCCCGGGCTCCACATAGTCGTCGCTGTCCACAAACCCTATGTACTGCCCCCGGGCCTTGGAAAGCCCAAGGTTTCTTGCCGAGGAGGTTCCCCCGTTTTCCTTGTGGAATACCCGGATCCGCCCGTCCTCCATGGCCATCTTTTCCGCCAGAGCCCCGCTGTTGTCCGTAGAACCGTCGTCCACCAAAATAATCTCCAGATTCCGATAGGTCTGCCTGCGCAGGGAATTTACACATCTTGGCAGGTAATTTATCACATTATAAACGGGGACTATGACGCTGATCATTTTCTTTTCTGTCAATTTTTCCGCCTCCTGGTTTTCTTCGTTATTGTTTTTTCATTGTGGTTTTCTTTGTTATGGTTTCCCTTGCAAGCGGCAATTCTTCTCCATCCACTCAAACATCTTTCCCGGCGGGATAACCTCCGCCGGACTGAAAGGCCCTTTCTGCGCAGGCTCTATCCTGCCCTCCCTAAGCCCCTCTGCCATCCGCAAAAGCTCCTTTGCCCCATGCTCCGCATTCCAGAACCGGCTGATGGTCTCATATGCACACAGGCCCATGCTTTCCCTTTCTTTTGGATGCTGCAGAAGAAACCTTACGGCCTCCTCCATTTTCTCGTAGGAGCCACGGGGATAGGCGATCCCGTTTACCCCCTGCTCAATCAGATAGGGCACTGCCCCCGCCTGGACATTGGCGACCACCGCACAGCCGCTGTTCATGGCTTCGTTTACCACCGCTCCCCAGCCCTCCAAATGGCTGCTGGTGAACACGAAAATATGGCTTTTTTCCATCACGGAGCGCACCTTTTCCGGGCTCATAAAGCCGTAAAAGGTGACGGCATCCTCTACCCCGTATTCTCCGGCAAGGTTTTTCAGCTCCCCCTCCATCTGGCCGCCACCTGCCATATGGATATGAAAATCAGGTCCCGGCTCTCCCTCCCTGCTTTCCCTTAAAGCCTTTGCAAGCCGAAGCATATACTCCGGATGCTTTAGGGGGATGAACCGTCCGGCCCAGCAAATTTCCACCCGGCTTCCCCTTCCTTTTTTCTGTAAAAGCTCCTCCCGGGCGTAATACCGGGTCTCCGGAAAATATCCCCACTTGAACATTTTCCCCGGATAAGACCGAATCAGATGAAAATCGGAAGGCACATAAGCCCCTGCGCAGAGAAGGTAGGCCGCTTTGTTCCTGAACCTGGTATGCTCCTTATATTTGTGAAACAGCCCTCTGGGAGAAACCGCCTTCCACTGGCCCTCCCGGTACAGCCGCTCGCTGATGCGTATGGTAAGCCCTCCGGCCTTCAGCCTCTCCTGGATCAGCTCCTCCCGGTTACTCCAGCCGGCAAGCAGAACGTCGCACTCCAGAACCAGCCTGCGGCACTTCTCCTCTTCCTCATACAGGCAGCTTACGTATGGAAGCTCTACTCCCTCGCTGCTCCACCCCATGGAAAGCCGCTCCTTTTCCATAGGCTGTGTCTGTATAAAATGATAGTCCTCCCCCAGAAGCTCATAGCAGGCATTGGAAAAGGGGATCTGATGGTGATTGATGTAATTGGATATAAATACCAGCTTCATACTATATTTCCCCATACACTTCTGTCAGTCTCTGATAATTTCTCTCCCCGTCATAGGCTTTTGACGCTTTTTTCCTTGCCTGCCGGGAAAGCCTCTCCGCCAGACACAGCCCGTCCGCTCCCTTGGTTCTGTCCCAAAGAGCTTCTATTGCCTGAGAGATTTTTCTCTCATCCCCCACAGGGAACAAAAGGCCGTCTCTGCCGTCGCTGACCATATCCGGAATGCCGCCGGTTTTTGAAGCCGCTACCGGCACCCCCAAAAGCTGCGCTTCCCCCACGGTGTTGGGGGAATTTTCCAAAACCGAGGGGCACAAAAATACGCTGCTTTTCAAAAACCGCTCCTTCATTTCCAGGGCGTCCAGCTTCCCTGACATAATCACCTTATCCTGCAGACCGTATTCCCTGATCAGAGACAACAAATATTTTCCATAGGCGGAAAGCTTCAGCCTTTCCTTCAGGCTGCCGTGGGCAATCACGCTGTTTCCCGCCACATAAAGCTTCAAATCCGGATACTTTGCCGCAAGCAGGCTCATTGCATTCAAGGCAAAATGCATTCCCTTCAGGGGATAGTCCCCCTGACCAAGAAAAATGCTGTGCTCCTCACAGCCCGAAAGGCGCCACTGTCCTTCATAAAACTCCCTGCGCATGGTTTCATTCATGGGAAAATACCTGGCTTTCGGGTTCATCCCCGCCGTTTCCTCTCTGTCAAACCGGGTCCGCCCCGTGATGTTGCCGCAGGCCTCAATGGCCTGCCTTTCGTATTCCCCCCGGAGCAGAAACTTCTGCTGCTGCTGCCGGATGGAATCCCTGCGCAAAAAATCCCGCAGCGTCACCTGCCTCTGCACCTTTTCCGGCAGTCCCGCCATATAAACCTCCGCGATCCGTCCGCAAATCCCCTGAATCCCGATCAGTATCTTCTCCGGCCTGCCAAAGGCTTTTACCGCCGCCAGACAATGGGGAAATTCCGTCCCGAAAATATGCAGCAGATCCGGTTCAAAATCCCGGAAAATCTTCCGAACCCCCGCTTCCATTCCCTCGTCGTAACATTCAGGCGTCCCTAAATTTTCCCCAAAGGCATAGCAATCCGTTCCCTGTACGTCCAGCTTTTTCACATTGTCTGCAAGGGCCTCTCCCTTTACTTTTTCCAGTTCCCTGTTTCCAAGGGGAAAGCAGATCCCCAGCCGGAAGGACGCATCCCGCTGCCTCTGCACCCGCTCAAAAATGCCGGAAAGCCATCCCTCCCGGTTACTGTAAGGTAAATTCAACTCCTGCCCGATGGCAGGAAGCATAATATTGCAAACCCATAAAACCCGCTTCATCTATTTTCTCCTGTGCGCGTAAAATATCCCTTTCAACTGATTATAAACCCCTGCCGTCTTTTTATTTTCCGCCAGCCTTGTGCGCAGCCCGGAAAGGGAGAGAGCCATGATCAGCCGGAACCGGAAAAGCTCCCCCTTTGTCATATACCTGCGGGTGATTTCCCTGTGCTCCCTGGCAGAAATTTTTTTATTTTCCCTGGTTTCCGAAAAGCCTCCGCCCTCATAATCCGCAACCAGAATATCCTTGCAGGCAAAGTTCACCTTTTCTTTGCTCCCTTTCCGAAAAAAACACCAGAGAAACTGCTCGTAATCCGCCCGCACCTTATACCCTGTCTCAAAGGGATGCTCCATTAACAGCTCCCCGGAATAAAAACAGGCCTGATGACAGGGGACGTTCCGAAAACATCCAAAGGCATCCATCCGGGGATTGGAAGCAACCTTCCCTCCGGTAAGCCTCTCAAAAATATTCCCGTAATAAATCCCCGGCCGATGCCCGCCGCTTTTCCTGTCCTGATCCTTGATAAAATCCGCCATTTCCTGCAGGACGTTTTCCGAATAAAACAAATCCCCGCAGTTTAAATAATAGACGTATCTGCCCCGGGCCGCTTCCGCCCCCTGATTCATGGCGTCATAAATGCCCGAATCCTTTTTTTGAATTACCTTAAGGCTTCGGCCCTGCTCTTTTCTCTCCCACTCCTGCGAAAGCAGCCTGGCCGCCTCCAAAGAGCCGTCCGTGGAAAAACCGTCCTTTACAATCACCTCAAATTCTGAAAAGGTCTGTTTTTTGATGCTTTCCAGAGTGCTTTTCAGCTTGTCCCCCGGATTTAAGCTGACTACGATAATGGAATAAAAAGGTTGCGCTCTCACGGCTTTGCCTCCCCAAACTCAATTCACATCGGAAAGAATCGGAACCATGTCATGAAACATAAAGGTCTCATAAGGAAGAATCCTGAGTCCGTCATTTCCTGCCTTCATCAATATAAAAACCCCGAAGTAGAGTACCCCGGCCATAATCACGCCTGCGGTAAGCAGCTTCTTATATTTCCCGTTTTCGATTCCCCCAATCAGCGCCGGGAGAAAGAAAATGTGGGTGATGGTCAGATAATAGCCAATTCTGGAAATAACAGGCAGAAAAGAACAGCACACATACATGACCAAAGCCCCCAGATTGCAGTAAAAATAGAACCGGTTCCGTCTGCTTCCCTTCACCGTCTTTTGATAGCACAAAAGGGCCAGAATCAGAACTGCGCCGCACCGGGCAATATTGACCAGGCTGGTTCCGCCCTCTAAGTACTCCGTATCTTCATAGGTGGGATAAAGGGCAATCACAACCCTTAGATAAAAGTCCTGCATGAAAAAAAACGTGGAGCAGAACGCCGCCGCCAGAAAAAGCTGCCACTTCTTCCAGGGATGGGAAGCCAGAATATATAAAGGAAGGATCACCAGAACGGACTTGTGCATGGCGGCCCCAAGGCACACCAGCAAAAAGAATTTCATCCACTTTCTCTCAAGCACACAGGGAATCGCCAGCACCGCCAGAGCCAGGGCCAGGTAATACCGCACGGTGTTGAAGGACTGAAAATAATAGCCAAAAGCCATAAACAGGAAGAAGCTAAATGGAAAAGAGTCGGCCTGCCGGTAAATCCCGTACAAAAAGAACAGAATCGTAAAAAAAGCAAAAAAAGCAAAAACCAGCAGATAATTTTCAAATCCGCTGATCCCATAAAGAAGCTTCACTACCTGATTAAACCCGAATTCTGTGGGAACAAAAGCGTTGCAGTTGATCAGATGCATGAATTCCACATATTTGGCATAATCGTTCCCCACATTGAGCCGGCAGGCAGAAACCCCAAAGAGCAGCAGAAAAATCGCCGACAGGCTAAGGCCGTTAAGCATCTGCTGCCTGGTTATGCCGTTTCGCCGGACTTGATCGCAATGATTCACCAAAAGCCCCAAAAGAACAGAGGCCGCCGCCACAAAAATATATAAAATCATATTATCTCCTGTTTTTTCCTTCCCGGATTCCCTGCTTCATCAGCCCGTAAGCCTCTTTTCGGGAAAGCTCTCCGGTGTCGTTTAGTCTCAGCAAAAATCTCAAGGAAAAGGCCTTTGCCATAATGCCGTAAAGGGAATGATAAAGCACCCCTCTGTCCCTGAAAAATTTGGCATTATATCCCTTAAACCAGGTGGACTCCCGATATACCTCTTCTCCGATCAGGGCCGTATCCGCATACAGGTGCAGCCCTTTTTTCAGACAGTCGTGCAAAAACAGGCTGTCCTCCCCATTGCCGTGCCTTGCGCCTCCTCCAAACAGCAGGGAAAACCCGACGTTTGCCCGCCGCAGGGCTTCCAGCCTGGCCGCCACCGCATAGGTGGGATAGCGGCCGTAATTATACCAACGTATTCTTCTTTTCTTATTGTTATAATAGGTCGCCCGCAAGGGATCCACCCTGAAATTAAACGTGATCACATCCGCATCCGGATTGTGTTCAAAGGCATCTAAGACAATCCCCTCATAGCCCGGGGAAAATACAATATCCTCATCCGAAAACAGGCAGATTTCCCCTTCCGCCCGCATAAGAGCCGTGTTCCGGCTAAGCCCCACTCCCCGTTCCGCCATGGAAAAGCAGCGGATCTGCCTTCCTTTGTGTATAAATTCCCGATAGCCAAAATGGTCACACTGGTTTACAATGACTGCCTCTGTCTCCAGGTTCATTTTTTCTGCCAGCATTTCCACATTTTCATTTACCGCCGCCACCAGCACCTGCAATTTCATAACCATCCCCCTAGGCATAATACCGATTCAAAAACTCCTCGTCGGCCTGGGCGACCACCATTCCGATTACAGGACAGTCCTGATTCTTCAAAAGACTTAAAATCCTGGAAGTTTTCCGGCCCACATCCACTCCGAAGGGAAGCAGCAGAATCACTCCGCCAATCTCCCGGAGCTGCCTGCATTCCTCCTCCGAGAGTACATTTTCCCCAAAGGCCGTAACCTTCCATTCTCCTTCCGGAAGCTGTTCTTCCTCCTTTGCGAAGTTCCATCCAAAGTCCTCTTCCTCCCTGGTATGCCCTCCGCCAAAGACCTCCATCGCTTCCCGGTTCAGAATCCTTTCCAGCTCGCGGCCCCTAAGATCCGCATGATTGTCCATGTCCACCACTGCAAAGGCTTTCTTTTCCCCTACCGCATAACGGATATTTGCTTTCAGCTCCCTGGCATAGGGCTCTAATCCCTTCTGGCTGCGGGTAAGAATTCCAAGGGCCTTTACGCCGTATCTTTTTTCAATATCTTCCTGGACATACACCGCCTCGTCCAGGGCATAATTAAATCCGATCACCAGAAGGGAAATCACCCCAAGAATTACGGCTCCCGTAATACATGCGGCGCTGGTCCGGTCATCCCAGTAAACCCTCTGAGGCACGCCGGAACGGATCACCTTGATCTGCTCCAGTTCTTCGCTCTCCCTGCCAAACTCTTTCAGACCGTTTTCCGTGGCACGGGAGATTTCACGCACAAACTTCTCTTCCTCCCCCCTCACCGTTATGGTAAGAAGCCGGATGTCCGATAAAATCTCCGCAGTGGTAGCTTCCATCACCTGCTCTTTCTCATATCCGGGAAGGTACATCATAACCAGATCCATGATCGGATCCGTATCCAGAAGATCGTTCCAGGTATATCCGTTATAATACTGATAAACCTCTCCGCTTTCATCATGGCCGAAGCTGATGTAGAGCTTGGATACTGCCTGGTATTCCACCGGCATTTTCATGGAGTGCAGCATCTGATAGAGGATTCCCCCTGCAGTTGCTCCCAGAATCACCAGCATAATAACCAGCCATAGCTTTTTTTGAAAAAAAAGCACCAGTCTCTTTAAATCCATTTCCCTGTTCCGATATTCTTCATTGCATTCCATTTTCATTCTCAAGGCTCCTTCATAGCCGTCACCTGACTGGACTCAACCCCCTCCGTACTCTCCGGTTTTATGAGTATTTTCAGGGTTAAAAGCATCAGCTTTAAATCCAGCCACACAGAATAATTTTCGACATAGGTTAGATCCAGTTTCAGTTTGTCATAGGGGGTGGTATTGTATTTCCCATAAACCTGGGCATACCCTGCCAGTCCCGCCTTCACCTTCATCCGAAAAGCAAATTCCGGCATTTCCCGCATATATTGCTCAATAATTTCCGGCCGCTCCGGCCTGGGCCCGATAAAGGACATATCCCCCTTTAAAATGTTGAAAAGCTGGGGCAGTTCGTCGATACGCACCGCGCGGATAAATCTCCCGATCGGCGTAATCCTGTCGTCGTGTCTGGCGGCCAGCCTGGCCACCCCGTCCTTCTCCGCATCCACCCGCATGCTTCTGAACTTTATGATGGAAAACCTTCTGGCATCCCTGGTGCAGCGCACCTGCTTATAAAACACCGGCCCCCTGTCATAGCATTTAATCAGAAGCGCCGTAAGCAGCATAAAAGGGCAGGCAATGATCAGAAGAAGAATCGAGCAGACAATATCTATGGTTCTTTTTGCCGCCCGTTGTCCCACCGTCAGCGCGTATTCTCTGGTAAGAAAAATCGGTGTGTCAAATAAATGGAGCTGGTCGGAGCCCTTAAGCAGTACATCAGGAATCTTCGGCATGGTATAGACGCGGACGGATCTGCTGTAAAAATACTTCAGGAGAAGATTCCTCTCCATGGTGGGAATATCCCACAGCACCACGGCGCCGTATCCTCTCAGGGCTTCTTCCTCCAGCCTCTCAATCCCCTCTTTAATATCCATACATTTGGTGATCCTGTATTTATCCCTGCGGGTTGCAAATTTCTGCAGGATACTGTCAATCTCCCGCTCTCCGTGGATCAGCAGCATTTCTCTGGGAGGAAACACCTTGCGGTAAACCAAATTACTGATATAGGTGCAGAGGGCGGCGATCACAAGCTGTATGGGCATGGCCTTTACAAAGTACCTGACCGGAACCAGCCAGTTATTCATCAGAGAAAGCTGAAAATATGTAATTACATTGACAAAAATAAGGGAGAAAAATTGGGAAAGAAACACATCCACAGGTTTCAGATAGCCAATCTTCATACCGCCGTAGGTATTATTAAAAAACAACAGCAGCACAATATAAAGGCCTGCCACAACAAGATGGCCGTTCCTCTCAAATTTCAGCCCCCGGTTAAAATTATTGATAATCGGATAATAATATTCAAACCAAAGATAGATATAAACCGCCGCCTGAAGCAGCACTCCCGCCACACTCAGCCACAGCACAATCACTCTTTTGACAGATTCCAAACGTTTCACTTTTGCTCCCATCTGCGTGCCCCGGCACGCGTACAAATCCGGGAGGGTGATTTTCTCACCCTTATATCCTCCGGACCGTCGCCCTCACCGCCCAGAAGAACAGGTTAAAGCCGCTTTTCCAGAGAGATAAGTTCTCCTGCCTGCGGTACAGATTCCAGATTCTTCTGACCGCCTCCAGTTTATTTGAAGAGAGGGATTTGGCCGGTCTTCTGTAAACAGTTAAAACTTCGTCCAGTCCACAGGCCGTAAACCCGCTTCTTAAAAGCTTCCACCATGTGGCCGTGTCCTCGCTTTTTACCTCCGGCATACGGATGAGCTCCCGCCCCGTTTTCTGCGTGTCCAGAAGCACTGTGCTGGTAAAGATCACCGTCCGTGACAGCGCCTTTTCGTAAGAAAGAACAGGAGGGACATGCACCACCCTGCCGGTTCCTCTGGCCTTTTCATCCCCGAATTCATAAGCCGTAAACACAAACGCCGCCTGCCTGCTCTCCATAAAGGCCAGTTCTTTTTCCAGTTTTTCAGGCGCCCACACATCATCCGCGTCCAGAAACGCAATATATCTTCCCCGGGCGGCTTCGATCCCCGTATTTCTTGCCCGGGCCGCCCCTTCATTTGACTTTTTGGCAATCAGCCTGATCCTGTCTCGCTCCTGCCTGCCCTCTATCTTTTTCCTGCTCTCATCCTCAGAACAGTCGTCCACAAGAATCAGCTCCCAATTCTCATAGGTCTGAGCCCTCACCATGTCAATGGTTTCTTCTATATAAGCGCCGGCGTTATACACCGGCACGATAATGCTTACCAGCTTGTCCGCCTCTTTCATTTAAAGTTCCTCTTTTATCAAATAGATTGGCCTTCTTTTTACTTCCATATACGTTTTGGCTAGATATTGGCCTACGATTCCCAGGCAGAATAACTGCACGCCGCTGATCAGGGAAATGATACATACCAGCGACGGCCAGCCTGAGGTGGGATCCCCAAACAGGAGCTTTCGGACAATGATAAAAATAATAAAGAGAAAAGCCGCCACGCAAAAGAACACTCCCATAAAAGCGGCAAATCCAAGAGGCGCTGTGGAAAAAGCAGTGATTCCATCCAGAGAATAAAGAAACAGCTTCCAAAAGGACCACTTGGTTTCCCCCTTTTTCCGCTCGATATTGTCAAATTCCAGCCATTTCGTCTCAAAGCCGACCCAGCCAAAAATCCCCTTGCTGAACCGATTGTACTCCGGCATGGAGAGAATGGCTTCCACCACCTGTCTGGTCATAAGCCGGTAATCCCTGGCCCCGTCCATGATTTCGGTTCTGGATATTTTTCGCATGAGGCGGTAAAACATCCTTGCAAAAAAGGAGCGCACCGGCGGTTCCCCTTTCCGGGTCACCCGTCTGGTGGCGACGGAGTCATAGCCCTGCTCCAGATACCCGTACATCTCCGGCAGAATAGACGGAGGATCCTGCAAATCAGCATCCAGAAACACCACGTAATCTCCTTTCGCCTTCTTAAGCCCTGCATAGATCGCGGCTTCCTTCCCAAAGTTTCTGGAAAAGGAAATCAGATGCACACGCTTATCCTGCCTGGCCAGCTTTTTTACCTCCTCCGCTGTAGCGTCCTTCGAACCGTCATCGATGAACAAAAGCTCCAGGTCTGTCTCTTTTTCCCGGAAAAAGGCTTCGTTCTTTATAAACTCCTGATAGAAATCAGCAATATTTTCCTGTTCGTTATAACAAGGCACGATTGCGCTGAGTAATTTCATTTTTGTCGTTCCTCTTTCTCATGGTACTGCCCTTTGCCTACGTGCATTTTATCACATTCGGCTGCATATCTCAATAAAAAGCATGCTTCGTCTTTTGGGAAATATGATTGTTATAATTAAGAATAACAGTTTGACTGACGCCAAACTGTTATGCAGGGGACATCAGGCAAAACCTGTCTGCCTGAAGAAAGATATGATAATAGAATTGTTTCCCGACCCTTTTCTATTATAAATAGCTTTTTCAATTTTGAACCTTATTGTAATAATTGATTAACCTGACGGTAATTATTAGCTATATTTTTCTATTTGACATAGAACAACTATTACAATAAATGCTATAATCCCATGCAAAACTGCCTGACCCGGCTTCTTTTTTCCCGGCTCACCGAAAGCATTTTCCCGCCCCTCATTTTTACCTGATCCGGGGAAAACTCCTCTATTTGCCGCTCATTTACCAGGTAAGACTGATGAATTCTGAGGAAATGATGGTTATAGGCGGAAAGCTTTTTTTCCAGTTCATCCAGCTTTTCATAAAAAATCATCTCTCTGCCATCCTCCATTATAATTCGAATTCTGCGCCTGTCGCTGACAAAATAGAGGACCTGGCAAAGGCTGATATTGTAAGTTTTCCGATTGTACCGAAAGCTGAAGCTTTCATAGGAAAATCTCTGTTCGTCCAAAATTTTATCCAGCGCTTCATATACTTTCTGTTGTGTGATCGGCTTTTCTATATACTGAAAGGGATATACCCGGAACATGTCATGGAAGAATTCCCTGTACTGGGATATAAAAACAATGCTCACCCGCGGATTCTGTTCCCTGATTCTGGCCGCCACCTCCATGCCATCCATCCCGTAAAGCCGTACATCCATAAAAACGGCGGCAAAATCTCCCTCTGTCTCAAGATCAAACAGTACCTCCTCCCCACTTTGAAAGACAGCCGGCCGGGCCTTAACCCCTCTCACCGCCGACCACCTTTCAATGTATCTCTTTAATTGCTCCACATAAACCGGAACATCATCGCATACTGCAATTCGCAACTGTACCCCCCACCTTTCATAATCTCATATTTCTTTTGCTGATATTGTGCTTCTTTTCCCAGATTATATAAGAAAAAAGCGCTTTACTGGAACTAAAGTACTAAACGGCAGGAATCCCATGCTGAGCAGGCAATCCGAATGCCTCAACAATTTATAGAATTTCCCTGGCAGGTATGATAAAATCTGTATATGTACGCCTGCATTTTGCTGTCCAGGCGGGCTGCCGTATCTGAATTTGTATAAAAATTCGGCGGTTCAGGCTTTTGCATCATCACATGTATACCAAAATAACAGGAGGTACCCAATATGAATGAATCCGGACTGCGCCGGCTTCTGAAAGACCAGCGCCGTTTTTTTGCCTCAGGCGCCACCTTATCCTGTCACAGCCGCATACAGGCGCTGATCACCCTAAAAAACACTATTTTGCGCCACAAAAAGGATCTGGCGGCTGCGCTTTATGCAGATCTTGGAAAAAGCGAAACAGAAAGCTATATGTGTGAAACGGGCCTGGCTCTTTCCGAGCTTGACTGGATGCTCCGGCATTTAAAAAAACTGACCCGGGTAAAAACGGTTCCTACTCCCCTGGCCCAGTTTGCCGCCCGCAGCTTCCGTTCGCCTGCTCCCTATGGCACGGTACTGATCATGAGCCCCTGGAATTATCCGGTGCTTTTGACCCTGGATCCTCTGATCGATGCGCTTGCCGCCGGAAACACTGCCGTTGTCAAGCCCAGCGCCTATGCGCCTGCTGCCTCTCTCGTGCTAAAGCAAATGATAGAAGAAATCTTTCCGCCTGAATATGTGGCTGTTATTACCGGCGGCAGGGCTGAAAATCAGGCCCTTTTGGGCCAACGCTTTGACAAAATTTTCTTTACGGGAGGAAGCGCCGTTGGCCGCCAGGTACTCTACAGCGCCGCCAGATACTTAACTCCCGTCACGCTGGAGCTGGGCGGCAAAAGCCCCTGTATCGTGGACAAAAGCGCGCGCATCCCCCTGGCCGCCAGACGGATTGTCTTTGGCAAATATTTAAACTGCGGCCAAACCTGCGTTGCGCCGGATTATATTCTTTGCCATGAGGATATAAAAGAAGAGCTGATTTTTGCCGTCAAAAAGGAGATTACCCGGCAGTTCGGCAGATACCCCCTGGGAAATCCCGACTATGGAAAAATCATCAACGAACGGCACTTTCACCGCATTCTGGGGCTGATCGATCCTCAAAAGCTGGTCTGGGGCGGGGAATATGAGGAAGCCTCCCTGCGCATTGCCCCTGCCGTCATGGCGGATGTCACCTGGAAGGACGCTGTCATGCAGGAGGAAATTTTCGGTCCTGTTCTGCCCATCCTGACTTACCGGTCATTGGAGCAGGCCATACGTTCCGTGGAAAGCCGCCCGCACCCTCTGGCCCTGTATCTCTTCAGCGAGGAAAAAGCCGTGCAGAAAAAGGTTTTGTCCCGCTGCCGTTTCGGGGGCGGATGCATCAACGACACCGTGATCCACCTTGCAGGCAGCGCCATGCCCTTTGGAGGCGTCGGTGAAAGCGGCATGGGCTGTTACCACGGAAAAGAAGGCTTTTTGGAGTTCAGCCATGTCCGCAGTATCGTGGAGAAGAAAACCTGGATGGATCTGCCGGTGCGTTACCAGCCTTACGATAAATGGAAAACACAGATAATGAAATTTTTTCTCAGATAAGCCAAGCGGCCGCACCCGTGACTTTTTAATCCCGGATGCGGCCGCCTTTTATTTTGGGATATTTACAGGCATTCCTTTATCTTTTCGATCTTCTCCTCATACTCTGCCTCGCTTAAATATTCCCGGTCGGGGTTCATCTGGAAAACGCCGCCCCATTCGTCCTTTCCTTTATATTTGGGAACCAGATGCATGTGCAGGTGGCAGCCTGTATCACCGTAAGCGCCATAATTCACTTTATCCGGCGAAAAGGCCTTATGAATTGCCCTGGCTGCTTTTGTAACATCTGCAAAAAAGCGGTTCCTCTCCTCGTCACTGATGTCCACAATCTCACTGACATGATCCTTATATGCTACAATACACCTTCCCGGCTTGCTCTGTTCCTTGAACAGGATCAGCTGGCTTACATCCAGATCGCAAATTTTAATCCCGAATTTGGCCAGCAGCTCCCCGCCCTGACAGTACCCGCAGTTCGAATCCTTCATACCTTACTACCTCCTTATTTGTTTGTACAATGATAATTCTATTATAATGGGGCTCTTCCCATTTGGCAATTTCAAAAATCCCATGGCACCCGAAAACACAGGCTTTTAAAAAAATCAATGTAAAAAGTAACCAATTTACCCCCTTAAATTTCATTTATTTTTTTCTGTACTGCGTAACCGGAGTCACTTGATTATTTTTTTGCACAGGGTATAATACTAAATATCTGCCCTCAAATCAGGGATGGTACTATATATAGGTATTTTATGGAGGTTATAATGAATATTATCAAGCGCAGCGGTATGGAAGTGGTTTTTAACGCCATTAAAATAGAGGACGCCGTAAGAAAGGCCAACAAAAGCGTCCAGGAAAGCGACAGGCTCAGCAATGAGCAGATCAGCACTGTCGTTAAAAATGTAACTGATTTATGCAAAAAAATGCAGCACAGTCCCAATGTGGAGGAAATTCAGGATCTGGTGGAAGAAGAAATTATGAAACAGCAGTCCTATAAGCTTGCCTCAAACTATATTACCTACCGTTACAAAAGAGCGCTTGTCCGCAAATCCAACTCTACGGACGAACAGATTCTTTCTCTTCTGGAATGCAATAATGAGGAAGTGCTTCAGGAAAATTCCAACAAAAATCCCATTGTCAACAGCGTACAGCGGGACTATATGGCGGGGGAAGTCAGCAAGGATATTACCAAGCGTTTTCTTCTTCCGGAGGATATTGTTGACGCTCATGAGAAGGGTCTGATCCATTTCCACGATTCGGATTATTTTGCCCAGCATATGCACAATTGCTGCCTGGTAAATCTGGAAGATATGCTCCAAAACGGTACGATCATCAGTGAGACTATGATCGAAACGCCCAAGAGCTTTTCTACGGCCTGCAATGTTGCCACACAGGCAATTGCCCAGATTGCCAGCTCCCAGTACGGCGGTCAGAGCATTACTCTCTCCCACCTTGCCCCCTTTGTGCAGGTGAGCCGAGATAAATTCCGCAGAGAGGTAAGAGAAGAGTTTGAGTCCCAGGGTATGAAAGCGGACGAAGAGCTGGTATCCCGGATGGCGGAAATGCGTGTGAAGCGGGAGATCAAACAGGGCGTTCAGATGATTCAGTATCAGGTAATTACCCTGATGACCACCAACGGCCAGGCTCCTTTTGTGACCGTGTTTATGTACTTAAGCGAAGTTCCGGAAGGGCAGCTTCGAAGCGACCTGGCCATGATCATTAAAGAAATGCTTCTTCAACGCATCCAGGGCGTTAAAAACGAGCAGGGCGTTTATATCACTCCGGCTTTCCCTAAACTGATCTATGTTCTGGAAGAAAGCAATATTACCGAGGGCTCGCCCTATTGGGAGCTGACCAGACTGGCCGCACAGTGTACCGCCAAGCGTATGGTTCCCGATTACATTTCCGAAAAAATCATTAAAAAGCTTAAGGACGGCAATTGTTATCCCTGCATGGGGTGCCGCTCCTTCCTTACGGTTTATAAAGACGAAAACGACAAATACAAATTTTACGGAAGATTTAATCAGGGTGTGGTAACCTTAAATCTGGTGGACGTGGCCTGCTCCTGCGGCGGCGACATGGACAAGTTCTGGAATATCATGGATGAGAGACTTTCCCTGTGCAGGCGCGCTCTTATGTACAGACACAACCGTCTCAAGGGCACTCCCTCTGATGTGGCCCCCATCCTGTGGCAGAATGGGGCACTGGCACGGTTAAAAAAGGGGGAAACCATAGACAAGCTGCTTTTTGGCGGGTATTCCACCATTTCCCTGGGCTATGCCGGTTTGTGCGAATGCGTCCGCTACATGACCGGGAAATCCCATACTGACCCTGAGGCAACGCCTTTTGCCTTAAAAGTTATGAATTATTTAAATGACACCTGCAAAAAATGGGCGGAGGAAACCAACATTGCTTTCAGCCTTTACGGAACGCCCCTGGAGTCCACTACCTATAAGTTCTCCAAATGCCTTCAGTCCCGGTTTGGAATCATTCCGGGTGTTACCGACAAAAATTATATTACCAACAGTTACCACATTCATGTAACCGAGCCCATCAATGCCTTTGATAAGCTTACCTTTGAGGCTCAGTTCCAGGAACTGTCGCCCGGCGGCGCTATCAGCTATGTGGAAGTGCCCAATATGCAGAATAATATCGATGCCGTGCTGGCCGTTATGCGGCATATTTATGATCATATTATGTACGCAGAATTAAACACCAAAAGCGATTATTGCCAGGTATGCGGCTATAACGGTGAAATCCGGATTGTCGAGGACGATCACAAAAAACTGCTCTGGGAATGCCCTAACTGTGGGAATCGGGATCAGGACAAAATGAATGTTGCCAGACGTACCTGCGGTTACATCGGAACACAGTTCTGGAACCAGGGGCGTACCCAGGAAATCAAAGAGCGTGTAATGCATTTATAAAAACGGGCAAAGTCCGTTTACACGAACGGAGTATATTATGAAATATGCAAATATAAAATATTATGATATTTCCAACGGGCTGGGCGTACGGACCAGCCTGTTCGTTTCCGGCTGCTCCCACAGATGCCGGGGATGCTTCAACGAAATGGCATGGGATTTTAATTATGGGGAAGAATTTACGGACGCTACTATAGAAACCGTGTTAAAATCTATGGAACCCGATTACATCAGCGGGCTGACCCTTTTAGGAGGAGAGCCTATGGAACCCGTAAACCAGCGAGCCCTGCTGCCTCTGCTTTGCAGGTTTCAGGAGCGCTTTCCAAAAAAGAATATCTGGTGCTACACCGGTTATACCTATGAAGATGACCTTTTGAATCCGGACGGGAAAGCACACTGTGAAGTGACAGATGAATTCTTGAGTTATATAGATATTCTGGTAGACGGCGAATTTGACCAGGATTTGTATGACATCAGCCTCAAGTTTCGGGGTAGCAAAAACCAGCGCATCCTTCAAATCCACAAAGAGGGATGCCCTTTGCTGTTCCCATAATCTCTTAAATATTTTCTCCGGCCGGAAAGGCAAAGCCTGCGGCCCTCCAGTAAGCTATGAGACGCAGTCTCATTTGCTCCGGCAGGCTTTCCCTTTCGGGAAGGAGCAGGCTTTCCATATGCATACATAGCAGCCTGGAGAGGGTATACAGATGGTCTACAGAAGGAAGTACCTGTCCCTTAAACCAACGGTAAATCGGCTGAGGGCATGACAAATGCAGCAGCCTCTGGAGATCCCTCACCTTGTAGCCCTTTTGGCGGGTCAGCCGTTTCAGGTAGATGCCTGTTCCTTTCAGATGTATATTCGGATACAGTGTTGCCTCGTGCATAGCGGTACACATACTCCTTTCAAATCCGGTATCTAAATCGCTTTTGTTTTTTCCCAATAATAGTCAATCGCTTTCAGATTAGAAAACAGGCTTCTGCAGAACAGCTCCCCGTCCCTCTGTTCTCTGTTTACGCTCAGGATCCCATAGATTCTCTCTATATAAGCGTCATCCATAACGCTGCAAAAGATCCTGTCCCAGACTTCCTCCCGGAGCAGAAGGCCGGCAGCCATCTGTATCAGATAATTTTCTCTTTCCTCTCTTTTCAGGCTGCAAAATTCCTCAAAGGTCTGCCCTGTATAGCTATGAAGGGCGCAGAAATTTCTGATCAGGTCCTCCTCCAACGACGGCTTCATATGGCATCCCACCGTAAAACCTGCCAGCTCCCTGTAAGAGTTGATCTCATACGTCTCCTCCCCCGGCTGCTTCCCCTTTCCTCCGGCTCCCCCCGGCAGTCCTTGTCTGAGCATACCGTCCGCGTTGTCATAAAGAATAGCCTGAAGGCTGTCCCTTCGGGCATTTACCTCTTCCTCCTCTGCAATCAGACGGTCTATAAGAGCGTCAATATCCCTGTACTTATCTCCAAATACCTTTTTGCAATCCTCTCTGATCTTCGAAAGAGGGTAATAGGCATTCACATTTTTATTTTCGATGCCGGTAAGCATGCAGAATATCCTGGCGGGCAGATCCCCTTCCCTGTCATTCTCCTCCTGGTCCGCCCTTTCTCTGGCCGCTTTGGCAAAATCAAAGGTTTCCTTTTCCCTGATATGCAGCTTTGATTCCAGTATCCGTCTCAAAAACTCCTCCGGCTCTGTCTGCACGCCGTTCGGATCAGTGACCGCAAGTCTGCAGAGCTGCTGAAAGTCAAACCCCATCTCCAGATATTCCTTCATGACTCTGGCAAATCCCCTCTGTCCGGCCTGATATGGCAAAAAGCGCTGCCTGTAGTAATCATAAATCTCCTCCCGGGAAAATTCTTTTCTCAGGAAGTCTCCCATTTGGGTTCCTTTTGCCTCGTCGGTGAGCTGATAAAAGGCATTCAGCAAATCCTTCTCAGGCAGGGCAGAACTTCCCAGGCGTACAAGCAGCCTGTCCATCTGTCCGGTAACCGGCAGCCCGATTTCCTTTACAAGGTACTGATTCGCCCACCTTACTGCTCTTCTGCACTGCCCCACGGAAATATCCCCGGATACCATCGCGGCCTCAGGAAATCTGCTGACGATCAGACAGGCAATTGCCAGCAGATAAATGTGGCTGTCTGTCCCTCTCGTCTGATTCCCCCATATGTTGACACACCCCTGAGGCTTTTTCACCCCGTTCATCCCTTCAAGACTGTTCAGCAGAATCTCCTCTCCCCGATCTTTCCTCTGCCTCCTTGTCCCCTCGTCAGGCATGTATGCATGAATATCCTCAGACAGCATAAACTCCCCTGTCCCCTCTCCCGTCCGCAAATCTCCTACCGCAAGCCAGCCATGGCACTCCCGGTTCAAAAACAGAGGGCGGTCTTTGCTCTTTCGGGCGAAAAAATACCGGAGCCCGTTGCACCGCGCTTCTATTCTATCCATAAAATCATAGGCTTCCACCAGCTTCAGTGACTCCTGATAAACCTCTCTCCATTCCTTTGGAGAAATGCGCCGGGGAATCAGATGCAAATTGATCACAATACCAATCCCGTCCACTCCCTGTCTCCTTTCGCATTTCGCGGATAGCTACAGCTTACACTCTTTGCGCTTTTCTGTCTATTAGACAAATAGTCCAAATATTAGCAGAAAACCCTTTCGGTGTACCGTAGACGGGAGTGTGGAATTCTTATATTAAGAAACCTGCCTGTTCCTCCATTTTCCCGATTAATTCCTCCCAGGCTGTGATTGTCAGAATGCTTTTATCCTCTTTATAAGGCAGATCAATTGCCCCTGTATACCAGACAGGGAACAGGCCGGCATGGAAAGCACCCTTTATATCGCATTCATACTGATCTCCTATGTACCAGACCTCTGTGGGCCTTAAGCCGGCCTTTTCCAGAGCAAGATCAAACAACCGTTTATGAGGCTTACGAAAGATATAATTACTTGAAGTCAGGATAAATTCAAAGTTATTTTCCGGAAGCAATCTATTGATTCGCTCCGCCACCACAGAGGGCGCAAAGGCAATATTGCTGATGACGCCTGTACGGATTTCCTTGCTTTTCAGATAGTCCAAAAAATCCTTTATTCCCTCTGTGGGTACTCCCGGCGCAGCGGCATCCCAAAATATCCTGTCAATTTCGGAATTACTCAGCGCAATTTCGATTCCCAGGGATTCATAAAGATAAGGCTCAAACATGCTATTCGGGATTTCAATCTGGAACAGATGCCTTTGCTCCGGATCGAATCTCTTAAGCTCCTGATTAATTTCGTTTGCCCTGGCCTGAACCTGCTCTGCCGATAAGTGATACTTGTTTCTGACCGCATACTGCAAAACCGCTTCGGTTCCTTTTACTCCGTCAAATTTCTGCTCCGCAATCAGCGTCTGTCCATAATCAAATAAAATCATTTTTGGTTTTTTCATAGGGGGCCTCCTGTGATTTTGGCATATTATTTTTCGCTCCTCTTTTTCATAATTATAACATTGTTATGTACGCTTTTTCAACACGACTATATCAAAAAACATCAAACCGAAACACATCCGGCACACCCCCTTCTCCAAACGTCTTTACGGCCATCCGATACATCGCCTTTGCGTGGATTCTGTCATGCCGGATAAAACGCCTTAACACCGATTTCATGATTATATTATCTGCCTCCTTTTTCCTCCACCAGAATCTTCCCCACTTCCTCCGCTGCCAAATCCATAGAAACACAGGAGGAAAAGCTTTTATCTCTGGAAACGATTTCAACCACATGCTGTTTCATATTCCGGGGGCTGACAATCACCCTGAACGGTACGCCAAGAAGATCGGCATCCGAAAACATTACGCCGGCGCTGATTCTGCGGTCATCATAAATGACCTCCACTCCTTTGCTCTGCAGTTCTTCGTACAGCTGGTCGGCATAGGCTTTCACCTCGGCATCATCCGCGCGGACAGCGCAGAGATGTACCTGCCAGGGAGCTACCGCCAAAGGCCATACAGGGCCGTACTCGTCATGATGAGCCTCACAGATGGAAGCGGCAAGTCTGCCGATCCCGATACCATAGCATCCCATTACCGGATACTGCGCTTCTCCATTGCCGTCGATATAGGTCATATTCATAGACCTGGTGTACTTTGTCCCAAGCTGGAAAATATTGCCCACCTCGATCCCCCGGGAAATCGTGATCGCCGGCCTGCCGCAGTGGGGGCAGATACCGCCTTCCTGTATTTTGGCAAAATCATGATACTCTGCACCCGCAATATCCCGCTCCATATCCAGTCCGGTGTAATGATACTCACAGACATTCGCACCGCAGGAAAGTTGATTCATTCCCTCAAGGGAGCGGTCATACAGAACGGTGAAATCTCCTTTCAGATTAACAGGCCCGATATATCCTGCCTTAAGACCGCTTTCTCCGGTAATGACTGCCGGATGGATGTCGCAGTTCAGATAGTTTGTGAGCTTGGTTTCATTGGCCTCAAGGTCGCCGCGGATAAACAGCACAATATAATGGTCATCACAATTGCGCTGATAGACAACCGCCTTGCAGGACGTCTTTTCCTCACAATGCAGGAAATCACAAACCTCCTCAATGGTGTGAATGTTCGGCGTATGTACCAAGGTGAGTTCCCCGGCAGTATCGCTTCTTTTGTTCTGAATAATACACTCCGCCGCCTCCATGTTGGCACGGTAATCGCATTCCGGGCAGATCGCAATCGAATCTTCACCGATCGGGGTAAGCAGCATAAATTCATGGGAAATATTACCGCCCATCATACCGGAGTCGGAAGCCACCGAAATCACCTCCGGCAGGCCTGTCCTTGCATAGATGCGCTCATAAGCCTTATGGCACTTCGCATAATACTCCTCCAAATCTTCCTGACTGGTGTGGAATGAGTAGGCGTCTTTCATTGTAAATTCACGGACACGGATCAGTCCTGCCCTGGGTCTTGCCTCATCACGGAACTTCGTCTGAATCTGATAGATCATAAAGGGATACTTCGTATAACTCTTCCCGTAATCACGCACAAGCGAAACGGCGGCTTCTTCATGGGTCATGCCAAGCACAAGCGGATTTCCATTGCGATCGTCAAAACGAGCCATTTCTTTGCCGATACTTTCATATCTCCCGGATTCCTGCCAGATAGAAGCAGGCATCACTACGGGAAGCAGCACTTCCTGACCGTCAATCGCGTCCATTTCCTCACGGATAATCTGCTCGATCTTGCGTGTTATTCTTTTCAGCGGCATATAGGATGAAAAAATACCGTTTGCAACATACTTCATATAGCCTCCGCGGGCCATCAACGCATGACTGTCAACGATACAATCTGACGGCCTTTCCCTGAAACGCTCACCCACAAGTTTTTCTAATTTCATAAAGACACCTCCGTATTTTATTTTTGAACACAACGACGGCCAGGCCCCGCCATCCGCCTTTCCAATGAAAAAAGCCCTAAGCCGACACTATATCAGCTTAGGGCGAACAGTAAACAAGTCCGCGGTACCACCTAAATTCGAAATGCTCCGCACTCTCCGGCACAAGAAAAACACCGATGCCATATCTCTGTAACGGGAGAACCCGGTAAAGCTTACTGCTATTTCGGCTTACGGCTCAAAGACGGGTTGGGCATCTTTTCAATAAAGGCTCGCACCGACCGCCTTCTCTCTGAAAATCCCAGATGCTTACTATTTCTTATCATAGCTTTTGTGTTCAATTTTGTATGTTGTATCATAAAAAATAACGCTTGTCAAGAGCCGCAGGGCAAGGTGTTCTGCGGGTGGCCACATTAACACCTTTAAGTACTGTAAACACCGAATAACGTGATATTTACAGCGAAATTGTTCTGTAAAATGGGATTTTCAGTTAAGAATTGTTTTTTTATCCGCATCATTCGGCAGACTGCCGATGAAACGGTAATGAATTTCAACAGACTGGACTTTCTCACCATCGACCTTGCGGACATCGCCCACATAAATCTTAGTGATAAGTTCCCTTATAATGCCTGCTGTCAGTTCCCCCTGCTTTTTTCTGTACTTGGGCAGGAGTAAGTCAATCTCGTCCGCCCCTGCCTTGCCTAATGCGTAATCCTCATAGCGTTTGGCAATGACCTTCTCTACCTCTCCTAAACGCTTTTCAAGGGAAAACTTCTTCTCAATGTCTGCGCCAGTGTCAGCTTTATCTCTGTTTTCATATTCCATAACTTTGTCAAAGACTGCCTTTTCGTCTTTCAGCGCCAGCTTTGCCCACTCCCGTATGTCTTTCAGGACTGCATCATACAAGTCCTGCTCATAGATACGCTGCGGCGTACAGCCCTGCTTTCCAATCTTACGGTATTCCTGGCATGAACCTACATAAACCTTTTCTGCCCTTTCCGGCACAAAGGATATGTGTCTGTTGCAGGTGTCGCAGAATACCATTCCCGAAAAAATACTTGCCTGCCCTGTCCTCTTGCGTGACCTTGTGGGATTGGCGAAACTTTCCTGCACTCTCTCCCACAGTTCCCTCTCCACAATCGGCTCAAACACGTCCTCGACAACCACCCATTCCTCCCTCGGTCTTACAAAGGACTTGCTGACCTTGAAGATGTGTGTCTGCCTCTGTGCTACAAGATTGCCGATATAAACCTCATGCTGGAGAATGGAACGCACCGTTGTGTCAAACCAGCGGTAGTTGGACGCATCATTTTCCCCCTTGCAGCCCTGCCATGTCCTTTCGCCCCGTACATGGTGCCAGTATGCGGGGATTGGTATCTTTTCCGCCCTTAAATAGTTGGCGATTGCCGCCTGTCCCCTGCCCGATGCTGACAGTTCAAACATTTTTATGACATAAGGGGCTGTTTCCTCGTCACGCAACAGCATATGGCTGTCGGCAGGCGATTTCCTGTAGCCAAACGGCGGCACTGTGCTGTGGTAGATGCCCGCCCTTGCCTTTGTGGTAAGGGTGCTACGGATTTTCTTGGATATGTCACGGGCGTAAAAATCATTGAACAAATTTTTGAAAGGCGCCATCTCGTTATATCCTGTACTTGTGTCGATACCGTCACTGATTGCTATGTAGCGCACCCTCTTGCTTGGGAAATACATATCGGTGTAATACCCTGTCTGCAAGTAGTCACGCCCAAGACGTGAGAGGTCTTTTGTGATGACCGTGTTGATTTTCCCGCTTTCAATGCCCGCAATCATGCGCTTAAAATCCGGTCTTTCAAATGCTCATGTACGGTAAAGAAGCAAGCAACCGAAAACGAGAGATAGACCGCCAGCACCATACTATTCCGAACCAAAGCAACCAAAGACCAAAAGACAAGCATTATGGAAATGTGCATAACAGGCTATGGAATCCCTCCCACTCACTTATTCATACATACATTTTTCAAAATGCTTTTCCCAGATAAAAGTTGACATTGTTCCTTAAAACCGCCATAATTAAACTCTGAGTTTAATTATAGGAGGTAGGCAATGGCACGGAGAAAAAAAGAGCCGAGAAGCGTACACCGAGAAAAAATTGCTTCCGCTGCGTCAGTATTATTCATGGATAAAGGCATTGCAGCAACATCTATGGACGATATAGCAAAAGCAGCCGGATATAGTAAAGCGACTTTATATGTGTATTTTGAGAACAAAGAGGAAATTGTTGGTTTCTTAGTGCTGGATAGCATGAAAAAACTTTATCATTACATCGTTTCTGCGCTGAAACAACAAGAAACCACAAAAGAACAGTACAATTTCATTTGCCGTGGGCTGGTTCAGTACCAAGAAGAATTTCCATTCTACTTCAAAATGGTATTAGATAAAATCAATATTGATTTTGAAAGCCACGATTATCTTCCCGAAGAAAAAGAAACTTATCAAATAGGGGAAGAAATAAATGAAAAGATAAAGGAGTTTTTAATCTCCGGCATAGATAAAGGCGATTTGCGTGGCAATCTGAAAATCATGCCTACTATTTTTAATTTGTGGGGTATGCTGTCCGGGCTTATTCAGTTTGCAGCAAATAAAGAAGAATATATTAAAAAAACAATGGGCTTATCAAAAATCCAGTTTTTAGAGCATGGTTTTTATATGCTGTATTGCTCTATTGCAGTAAACAAGGAGGAATGAGTATGAATGAAAAAAGGTTACTTGCTATTTTGGGAAGCCCTCATACAAGCGGAACAACCGCAACTATGCCAAATTATGCAATTCGTAGAGCCGAAGAAATGAGCTATACCGTAACGAAGATTAACCTATACGAAAAAAATCTTTCTTACTGTACGGGTTGTAGGGCTTGCATGAATACGCACACTTGTATTCAAAAGGACGATATACAGGAAATTGTAATGTGTTTACAGAAATGCCAAACGGTTCTGCTTGCAGCTCCTGTCTATTGGGCGAATGTGCCTGCTCCTGTTAAAAATTTATTTGACCGATTATTGGGAACGGCTATGGAGGAAACAAGCACATTTCCTAAGCCACGTTTAAAGGGTAAGAAATATATGCTTTTAACTTCCTGCAACACGCCTTTTCCTTTTTCATGGATATTCGGACAAAGCGGAGGGGCAATCCGCAGTATGGACGAGTTTTTTAAGACAGCGGGAATGAAACCGATAGGCAAAATTGTATGTGCGGGTACAGCGAGTAAAAAAGAGTTACCAAAACAAACAATCAAAAAAATTGAGAGGTGTATGAAATGAGAATGTCTAAAAAGAAAGTAGTTTTATTGGTTATTATGCTCCTTTTGCTTATTGGTTTAGTTTGGGGAATAATTTATCTTAAAAGTGTTTCAGATTATAAACAGGCAGTAAAGGAAACCACTTTTGAAGAAATAAATATTTCGGATATTCCCGACGGAGTTTATATTGGTGAATATGACGTGGATTTTATATATGCCAAAGTGGAAGTTACCGTGCAAAATGGAGAAATCACAAATATTAACATTTTGGAGCATAGGCATGAACGTGGAAAAGCCGCAGAAGCCATAACTTATAAAATAGTTGATGAACAGAAAATAGATGTAGACGCAATATCGGGCGCAACAAATTCAAGCACCGTCATAAAAAAGGCTGTTGAAAATGCCCTAAAAAATGGGCTATAACATTCCAAAAGCAACTGTAAACCATGCACCGCCCCATGTGGGAGAAAGGGGGAATCATTTATGCCTTGCACAGAAGCATACAGAGAACA
>CAJTVL010000023.1 GCA_910579425.1 uncultured Lachnospiraceae bacterium
ACAGATTTTTATACAAAATGATGTCTCCTCAAAGAGGAGATGTGATTGTATTCCTGCCCAACGGCAATCCCAATTCCCACTATTATCTGAAGCGGGTGGTAGGGCTTCCGGGGGAGAAAATTCAGATTGTCGGCGGCTATGTGTATATCGACGGGGAACTCTTAGAAGAGGACGAATCTTATGACATGATTGCGGATGCAGGGATCGCCGAGACGGAAATCACACTGGAAAGCGATGAGTATTTTGTACTGGGCGATAACCGCAATGCCAGCGAGGACAGCCGTTCGGGAAACATCGGTCCGGTCAGAAGAGATACGATCACAGGGAAAGCGTGGTTTTATCTGGGAGATACTTTGAAAGATATGGGATTTGTAAAATAATGAGGTGACAGCATGAATTATCAGTGGTATCCGGGCCATATGACCAGGGCCAAGCGGATGATGCAGGAAGATGTCAGGCTGGTGGAGCTCATGATAGAGCTGGTGGACGCCAGGGCGCCTGTGAGCAGCAGAAATCCGGATATTGATGAGATTGGAAAAGGAAAATCCCGTATTCTCCTGCTGAACAAGTCGGATTTGGCGGATGAGAAATACAATGCCCTGTGGAAAGAGTTTTTCAGGGAAAAGGGTTTTTTTGTGCAGGAGATCAATGCCAGGAGCGGTGCGGGGATAAAGGGGATTCTGCCCCTGATTCAGGAGGCCTGCCGTGAAAAGACAGAGCGGGACCGCAGAAGAGGCATCATGAACCGGCCGGTCCGGGCGATGGTAACCGGTATTCCCAATGTTGGGAAATCCACCTTTATCAATTCCTTTGCAGGAAAGGCCGCCGCCCGTACAGGAAACAAGCCGGGAGTTACCAAAGGAAAACAGTGGATCAGGCTGAATAAGAATCTGGAGCTGCTGGACACGCCGGGGATTCTCTGGCCCAAATTTGAAGATCAGAAGGTGGGAGAGAGACTGGCCATGATCGGAACGATCAATGACGAAATTTTGCAGACTGAAGAGCTTGCAGCCGCCATTATTACCTGGCTTACAAGGCACTATCCCGGACGGCTTGAAGAGCGTTACGGCATTGCCGGGAATGCGGCAGGCGAGGGGCAGCGCAGCGATCAGATGCTGGAAAAAATTGCGGTGAGCAGACGTTGTTTTCAAAAGGGAGAGACGCCGGATTTGGTGCGCGCGTCCCGGATACTGGTGGATGATTTCAGAAGCGGAAAGATTGGAAGAATTACGTTAGAACATCCGGAGGAATTACAGTGAGTAAGAAACTGAAAGAAATATTGAGTACCAGCTTATATTTATTGGTGGTTCTGGCTTTGACTTTTCTGATTGTGACCTATGTGGGACAAAGGACCAAGGTGATTGGCAGTTCTATGGAGCCCATGCTTGAGGACGGGGATAATCTGATTGTGGATAAGATTTCTTACCGGTTTGAGGAACCCAGGCGCTTTGATATTATTGTGTTTCCTTTCCGGTATGAAGAAAAAACTTACTACATCAAGCGGATCATCGGCTTACCCGGAGAAACCGTTTATATAGACGAGAGCGGTGCTGTCTATATAAACGGCGAGGTTTTAAAGGAATCCTACGGAAAAGAGACAATCATAGATCCGGGGCGGGCCTTTGAGCCGGTCGTTTTAGGGGAAGATGAGTATTTTGTGATGGGAGATAACCGGAATAACAGCTCGGACAGCCGCGATCCTGTGGTAGGGAATATCCATCGGGATGAATTTATCGGAAAAGCATGGATGCGCATCTGGCCCCTTGACAAGCTGGGGATGATCAAGCATCAATAACAAAACAGCGGATGCCAGGCTCTGCCGGACATCCTTATGTTTAGGGGGAATCTGATTATGGAGCAGAAGATAAGCGAGATTAAAAGTATTTTACAGGCAGCCAGCGATACTGAGCTGCCTGCTTTTATAAACGCCTATGAAAAGGATGTCCGTCCGGGAGTGAAGGTGCTGGTGGAAAAAGCCCTGAAACGGCAGGCGGCCTATGAAAAGGAGCTGTCCCGGACAGAGAAGATGAAGGAGTATGAGAAGAAGTATGCATCCTTCTCCTATATCTGCGGAATTGACGAAGTGGGAAGAGGGCCTCTGGCGGGACCGGTGGTTGCCGGAGCGGTGATTTTGCCGAAAGATTGTGATATATTATATCTTAACGATTCCAAGCAACTGTCCGAAAAAAAGAGAGAGGAGCTTTATGCATTGATTATGGAAAAGGCGCTTGCCACGGGACTGGGGGTGGTGGTGCCGGAGCGGATTGATGAGATCAATATCCTTCAGGCCACCTATGAAGCCATGCGCCAGGCAATCGGGAAGTTAAAGCACAAGCCTCAGCTGCTTCTAAATGATGCGGTAACCATACCCGGGGTGAGCATAAAGCAGGTTCCCATCATCAAGGGCGATGCCAAGAGTATCTCCATTGCCGCCGCCAGCATTATTGCCAAGGTGACAAGGGACCGCATGATGGTGGAATATGACAGGACCTATCCGCAGTATGGCTTTGCCTCCAACAAAGGCTATGGGGCAAAGGCCCATATTGAAGCGATCAAAAAGTTTGGGCCGACGCCTATCCACAGAAGAAGCTTTATCGGGAATTTTGTCAGCGAAGGGGATTAATATGAAGCTATCGGCGTTTTTTGGACAGATCAATCAGAATTACATAGAAAATACGGGGATAGAGACCACACCTGCCATGGAGCAGGGACTCAAAAACGGTATGGAGTCCATATTGGGTAAGCTGCCGGGACAGACTATATCCGGGGAGGTTTTGATGAAGGAGGGAAGCGATGTGCTTCTTTCAATCGGGAAAAACCAGCTCCTTCAGGCAAAGCTGGAAGGAAATATGTCGGTGCTGCCGGGACAGCTTTTATCCTTCCAGATCAAAAATAACAGCGGTTCCAAGGTTGTGCTTGCGCCTCTGTTTGAGAATATGGGGCAGGATCCCAATGTGTCAAGGGCTCTTGCGGCGGCAGGACTGCCCGAAAATGAAATGACAGTCAGGATGGTAAAGGCCATGATGCAGGAAGGCCTTCCCATCGATAAGCAGTCACTGTACCAAATGAATCGTCTGATCGGCGCAAATCCCCAGGCAGATCTGCAGACGCTGGTGCAGATGCAGCGCCTTTCCATTCCCATTACACCGGAGAACATCGGGCAGTTTGAGGCTTACAAAAATTATCAGCATCAGCTTGGCGAAAGCCTGACGGATATTACGGAGGCTTTTACCCAGACCTTCCAGGAAATAACGGGAAACGGAAACGTGGAGCAGGGGCTTGCATTTTATAAGGAAGTGTTAGGAGCCCTTCTGGAAGGGGAACAAAGCACGTCGGAATTACCCGGCGGGGAAAAAGCGCAAGCAGGGGTATCTCCTGAGGGAGAGGTTACTGCGGCGGCCGGGGAAGGCAGAACGGAGCCGCCCCTTCTGCCGGAGAAAGCCTTGAAGGAGCTGGCGGAGCAGATGAAGCAGGCCGGTGTCCCGGATAAGACTGTCTCCGCCCTGTTAAATAACAAAATGAGCGCCCGGGAGCTTTTGATGGAAGTCGAAAAGCTGCTGACCCGGGAAGAAACTGCGGATAAGGGAGCGCTTTTTGAGCTGCTGGAGGGAAAAGGGTTTAAGCAGCTCCTAAAAAATCATATGACCAACCAATGGATGCTGAAGCCGGAGGAGGTTGCGGGGGAGAAAAGCGTTGATAGGCTTTATGAGCGTTTAAACAGCCAGATGAATCGTTTAAACCAGGCTCTTTCCCAGGCTGCAAGGGGAGATAACCCCCTTGCAAGAACCGTAGCCAACGTGGGCAATAACATTGATTTTATGAACCAGCTCAATCATATGTTTGCCTATGTGCAGCTTCCCTTAAAGCTGCAGGGGAAAAATGCCAACGGGGAGCTGTTTGTATACACCAACAAGAAAAGCCTGGCCAAAAAGGACGGAAGCGTCAGCGCGCTGCTGCATCTGGACATGGACCATCTGGGAAGTGTGGATGTTCATGTGTCCTTACAGAATCAGAAGGTTTCCACAAAGTTCTACCTGCAGGACGATCAGGCGCTGGATCTGATCGCCCGGAATATATCCGTCTTAAATAAACGCCTGGAGGACAGGGGATATACGATGAACGCGGAGTTTATCAATAAAGAGGAAAATACCACGGTGATGGATGAAATCCTAAAGCAGGGAAAAAACATTTCCGCGCTGGCGGGATATTCCTTTGACGCAAGGGCATAGAGGGGGAGGCAGGGATGGCAGAGAAAAAAGAAAAAGTAAAACAGGCGATCGCCCTTTCCTACGATCCTGACGACGACGCCCCCAGAGTCATTGCCAGCGGGAAGGGTGCTCTTGCGGAGCGCATCATCGAAAAGGCAAAGGAGTCTCAGGTAGCGGTACACCGGGATGATAAGCTGGCGGATACCCTCTCCCGGCTGGAAATCGGCGACATGATACCGCCGGAACTGTATGAGGTGGTGGCGGAGATACTGGTATTCGTGGATGCTATGGATAAGATCAAGGCTAAGATGGATGGGAAGTACAAATAAAAGAGAAAAAGGAAAAGCATATGAAGAGCAGGCCGCCTGTTATCTGACAGAGCATGGTTTTGCTCTTCTGGAAAAGAATTTCAGGTGCAGGCAGGGCGAAGTGGATTTGATCGGACTCCATGAAGACTGCTTGGTTTTTGTGGAGGTGAAGTACAGAAGCAGTCCTTTGTCAGGACGGCCGGAGGAGGCTGTAGGCAGCTTAAAGCAGTCCAGAATCTGTATGGCGTCGGACTATTACCGCCTGATGCATCAGGTGGAAGGCAGCCGCCAGATACGCTATGATGTGGTTGCAATCTACGGAAAAGAAATACATTGGTATCAAAATGCATTCTCCTATCTGCGCAGAGGCAGACCCTGCTGCTGGTAGGCGCCTTTACAAGAGAGAGCTGTGTCAGAAGACCGGCGCTGCAATAGATCAATGTCAGAAAAGCGAGGGAGACCTATGGAACCGATTCGTAAAAAAGGCAATAGCCCAATGAAGGTAAACCGATATAAGGAGCTGGAATATCTGACCTTTCCTCTTTTGGAGAAAACCGGAATGGTCAGACATTTATTTTCAACCAGAACAGGAGGCGTCAGCGAAGGGCAGTGGGCCTCCATGAATTTAAGCTATACCAGGGGGGACAAAAAGGAGTCGGTGGATGAAAATTTCCGGAGGATCGCGGAGGTTTTTGGGACTACGCCGGGAAGAATCGTCTGTTCCAAACAGACCCATACCACCAATGTACGTCTGGTCACGGAAAAGGATTGTGGGAAGGGAATCATACGGCCTGCGGATTATGAGGATGTGGACGGCCTGATCTGCGGTGAGCCGGGGATTGTGCTCTGCACTCTTTACGCCGACTGCGTGCCTTTGTATTTCGTGGATGTGGAAAAGAAAGCCGTGGGCCTTGGCCATTCGGGCTGGCGGGGAACCGCGGGCCGCATGGGGGAGGCGGTGCTGAAAGCCATGCATACCGCTTTTGGTACCAGGCCGGAGCATGTCCTTGCGGCCATCGGGCCTTCAATCTGCCGGCAATGCTATGAGGTCAGCGAGGAAGTAGCCCATATTTTCCGGCAGGAATTCTCAAAGGAGAGTGAGGATTTCCTTGAAAAGGGAAAGGAGCAGGGGAAGTACCAGCTTGACCTGTGGGAGGCAAACCGCAGAGTATTGCTGGATGCAGGGATTCTGCCTCAAAATCTGGCGGTAACCGACCTTTGCACCTGCTGCAACAGCCGGTATCTGTTTTCCCACAGGGCCAGCCAGGGGAAAAGAGGGAATCTTGGCGCATTTTTGGAATTAATAAATTCTTAATCTTTTCCATACCTAACCCTTAAAATTTGTATGGTTTACTATGAAAAGAGGGGAAACTCTGATTTAGATCTATGTGCCAGGCGCGCAGACGGGAGCGATTATGACAAATATTTTGGTTTGTGACGACGACAGGGAAATTGTGGATGCCATCGAAATTTATCTGCTTCAGGAAGGCTATCGGATTTTTAAGGCCTATGACGGGGAGCAGGCCATCCGGGTTTTGAAGGAGCAGAATATTCAGCTTCTGATCATAGATATTATGATGCCTAAGCTGGACGGAATCCATGCCACCTTAAAGATCAGGGAGTACAGCAGCATCCCCATTATTTTTCTCTCGGCAAAATCAGAGGATACGGATAAGATTCTCGGACTGAATATCGGAGCGGATGATTATATTACGAAGCCCTTTAATCCTCTTGAGCTTGTGGCAAGGGTGAAATCCAATCTGCGCAGATATACCCAGCTTGGGAATTTGAATGTGGAGAACAATGCGCTTTTTACGGCGGGAGGCCTTTGTATCAATGACGATACCAAGGAGGTCACCGTGGACGGAGAAAGCGTGCGTCTGACACCAATTGAGTATAACATTCTTCTTTTGCTGGTAAAAAATAAAGGGAAGGTATTTTCCATCGACCAGATCTATGAAAACATCTGGAACGAGGAAGCCATCGGGGCAGACAATACGGTTGCGGTACACATCAGACACATTCGGGAAAAAATTGAGATCAACCCTAAGGAGCCCAGGTATTTGAAGGTGGTCTGGGGAGTAGGTTACAAGATTGAGAAGCAATAAATATTCTGTAAGAGGCGGGGGATGACCATGGAGGAACAAAGAATTCAAGAGGATGAAAGAGAACCGGAACAGAAAAAAAGGAAGAGAAGAACCGCCCGCAGGCGTGCAGGGGCAAGGAGAGGGACGGCATTTCTCCATTTTCTGCAGCATGCGGTTTTTGTGGCGGCAATTCTGTTGATTGCGACGGTGTTTACAGGCTCTTATCTGGTGTTATCTACCAAAAAAGGGCCGCAGGTGTATCGCCTGATCGGGGAGGAGCAAAGCGCCTCCTTTGAGGATTCCCAATTATTTAACCGGCTGCTGGGAAACCATATCACAGATATTATCTGCTATGGGGCCATCAGAAGCCAGATGGAGACAGACGGGGCCTTTGATCCCAAAAAAGAAATCGATGTCACTGCCTTTGCGGGGAGATATGAAGAGCTGCCAAGGGAATACATTACGGCACGCTATTATCTGGATGATCTGCTTAAGTGGGCACAGACGGGGATTGAATACGAAGAAATCTATATGAGCGGTGATGAGGTGAACCGCTTCCTGAGCAATGCAAGAACAGTGACCAAAACCGCCGAGGACAGCTATCACAGCGGAGCCAAGTATTTGACGTCAGATCTTTCCAATTCCACTCAGGTGGTTGACGTGTCGGGAAACATGCTGGATTCCGCTCCCATAGAACGCAGCGATGTGCAGGAGAAGGTCTTGAAAAACAGATACCGCACAGTGGAGAACAAGAATATTGAAAATTATGTGTGCTCCTGGGAGGAATACCACACGCTCTGCGACAATTTAAATGCAACAGTGGCGGATTTGTATACCAATTACAATAACTACCTGGATTATAAGGAATATTTTGATGTAGGCAGCTCGAATGTTCTTTTCTACATCACCAGAACCATAGGGGACAAGACGGAAATTTATACGAATCTGGAAGAGGGGCTTTCGGCGTCGCAGCTTAAGAAGGAACTGGAAAATCAGTGTGGGAAATATATTTTTTACGATACCTCTGCCATGGAGTTTGAGACGAACACTTTGATAGAGGAATCCACGCTGCGGTACCTTTTCAACGGATATGATTATGCTTATCCGGAGAAAACCCAGGTGATGATCGGGGTAAATTCCGCCTATGGCGCCCAGGACAGCTTCGCCCGGGCCAGAGACAGCTTTGGGAGGTTTGTTCCCTATCTGTGGCAGTATTTACTTGGCGCCCTGGCCTGCATTCTCCTGGAGCTGTTTCTTGTGGTGACGCTGACTATAAAGGAAGGACAGGGGCGCAATAAAGAGACGGGAGAAAGTGTTATTGTCTTATACTCTGAGGATCGTATTCCCACAGAGCCTATGGCGCTTGCCGGAGCCGGTATTCTCTGGCTGCTGCTGTACGGAATCTCAAAGATGGTCAATACCTTATGGCAGTCGGTGGAAAACGGGATTTTGATTGTGCTTGCCGGCGTATCGGCGCTTCTCGTAAGCCTGATTTTCTCCTTCTTCTACTATAGCTTTGTGAGAAGGTTCAAGGCAAAAACCCTGTGGCGGGACAGCCTGCTTCGGCGGATGGGGCTGCAGGCCGGGAAGTGGACGCTGTATTTCTTCAGAAACTCCGCGCTGATTTTGAGAGTATGGGTTCCTCTTGGCGTATTCGTCCTGATCAACGGGGTGCTGGTATTATTCACAGCTTTTCTGCTGATCGATTACCCGGGAAGCGGTCTGTGGCTGTTGACAATACTGCTTCTTCTGCTGTGGAATGGCGGTATTGGATATGTGCTGTATCATTCGGCGCTTGCAAGGCAGCGGATTCTGGAGGGAATCGGGCTGATCCGGGAGGGCAATCTCTCTCACAAGGTGGATGAGGAGAAGCTCTATGGGGAGGATCTTGCGCTGGCCCAGGCAGTAAACAGTATTGGAGAGAGTGTGCGCAGCGCGGTGGAAACCAGTATGAAGGATGAGAGGCTCAAGGCTGATTTGATCACCAACGTTTCCCACGATATCAAAACGCCTCTTACCTCCATTATCAACTATGTGGATTTAATCAAACGGGAAAATATAAACGATCCCAAAATCAGAGAGTATATTGAGGTGCTGGACGCCAAATCCCAGCGGCTGAAACAGCTCACGGACGATCTGGTGGAGGCCTCCAAGATTTCCTCCGGAAATATTGTGCTCCAGTGGGAAAAGATCAATCTGATTGAGCTTTTGAATCAGACCATTGGAGAGTTCTCGGAGAAATTTGAGGAGAAAGCCCTTTTCCCGGTACTGCGTTCTCCCAAGGGCAGTGTGTTTATTGAGGCTGACAGCAGAAGAATCTGGCGGGTAATCGAAAATCTTTTTAACAATATAGTGAAGTATGCATTGCCGGGAACCAGGGTTTATATAGACCTGGACGTGTTTGAGGAGGAAGAGAAGCGCAAGCTGGTGCTGCTCTCCGTTAAGAATATTTCGGCACAGCCTTTGAAGGTAAGTCCCCAGGAACTGACGGAGCGGTTTATCAGAGGGGATGAATCCAGAACCACCGAGGGCAGCGGCCTGGGATTATCGATAGCCAAGAACCTTACGGAGGCTCAGAAAGGGATATTTGAGATTGTTATGGACGGAGATCTGTTTAAGGTGAATATGACTTTTCCGGTATTGGATGAATAGGTTCAAAAAAAGGAGCGCCGAAAGGCGCTCTTTTTATTCGTTGATATTATAGCTTTCCTCCCGGTTATTGTAGCGGGCCAGAAATTCCCGTATTTTTTCGGTGGGAGTATAGACGTTGGCCATGGACGAATCATGGTTCATAAAATCAATGATGGAGGCCAAAAATTTGCTCATATCGGCTTCTACGTAGTAGGGGCGGTCGTGAAGCTCCGGAATCCGGTAGGTAAGATTGGTGGTCACTACCTTGTCGAAATAGCATTTTTCGTAGGCTTCATCAAAGAGAGCCGGCCCGTTTGAAAAAAGGCCGAAAGTGGAGCAGATATAGACGCTTTTGGCGTTCATCGCCTTTAAAAGCCTTGCGGTTTCAAGGACGCAGCTTCCGGTATCGATAATATCGTCAATCAGAATCACGTCTTTGCCGTCCACGCCGTCGCCCAGGAATTCTTTCACTCCCGAAGGCGTGTCTGCCTCCGGATGCTGGGAATAGTTCCTTCTTTTGTAGAACATCCCTGTATTGACGCCCAGCACATTGGCAAAGTAAATGGCACGGTTTAAACCATTTGCATCGGGGCTGATGACCACCAGATGATCTTTGTCGATCAGAAGATTCTCCTCCGTGGCAAGGAGGGCGCGGATAAACTGATAGGGCGGGGTGAAATTATCGAAGCCGCACAAAGGAGCGGCGTTCTGAATGCTGGGGTCATGGGCGTCAAAGGTGATCAGGTTGCTTACGCCCATATTGGCAAGCTCTTCAATAGCATAGGAGCAATCTAAGGATTCCCGGCAATTTCGTCTGAACTGGCGGCCTTCATATAAATACGGCATAATGACATTAATGCGGTGTGCCTTGCCGTTTACCGCTGCGATAATTCTTTTCAGATCCTGATAATGATCGTCAGGAGACTTGTAGTTTGTATAACCGTTCATGGTGTATGAAATACTATGATTGCAGACATCGGTGAGAATAAACAAATCGGCACCTCTCACGGATTCGGAGATCAGAGCCTTTCCTTCACCGCTTCCGAACCGGTAGCAGGCAGCATCTAAGAGATAACTCTCGGAAGCATAGCCTTTAAATGCGTGATCATTTTTGGCAAGGCTCTTAATGTTTTTTCTGAAGGTAACAAGGTGATTGTTTACATTTTCTCCTAACCTGACGGCTGAATCCATGACAATCAGCTTCAGGGAAGCAACAGGGATGGCCGTTTCTAGTTTATGTATGTCGGGCATGGCAACCTCCGCTTAAATCAGTATTGTTTGGTGTTATCCGATACCTATTTTATAACATTATGCTAGTGACACGTCAAGAAAATTCTAGTAAAATAGGAGCAAGAGCTAAATTCTATCATAAGAGAGTACACAAGCAGGCAAAGCGTGGGAGGCAGTGTGAAAAAAAGAGAAAAAAAGGGACATCTGGTGCAGAGGGTGCAGGAGGGAAGTATTGCCTGGGAGCTTTCTATTGAACCCGGGGACAGGATTCTTGCCATAGACGGCCATGAGATAGAAGATATTTTTGATTATCAATATTATACAGAGAATGAATATCTTGAGATATTACTTGAAAAGCCTGATCAAGAGCAATGGCTTTTGGAGGTTGAGAAGGAGGAGGACGAGGAACTGGGGATCGTGTTTGAAAACGGTCTTATGGATGAGTACCGCTCCTGCCGCAATAAATGTATTTTTTGCTTTATTGACCAGATGCCAAAAGGGATGAGGGATACGCTGTACTTTAAGGATGATGATTCCCGGCTTTCCTTTCTGCAGGGGAATTATGTGACCCTTACAAATATGTCGGATCATGATGTGGAGCGGATCATCAAATACCGCCTTTCCCCCATTAACATTTCCTTTCAGACCATGAATCCCGACCTTCGGTGCAAAATGCTGAATAACCGCTTCGCAGGGGAAGCCCTAAAAAAAGCGGACCGCCTTTATGAAGCCGGGATCGCCATGAACGGGCAGATTGTGCTCTGCAGAGGAGTCAATGACAAAGAGGAGCTTTCCTTTAGTATCCGCAGGCTCATGGAATACATACCTGTGCTTGAGAGCGTGTCCGTGGTGCCCGTAGGGCTTTCCAGGTACAGAGAGGGGCTTTATCCATTGGAACCCTTTACGGCGGAGGACGCCAGGGAGGTTCTTACCCTGATTCATGGATTCCAGAAGGAGATTTATGAAAAGCACGGGATCCATTTTGTCCATGCAAGCGACGAGTGGTATCTGATGGCAGGATGGGATTTCCCGCCCCAGGAAACCTACGACGGCTATCTGCAGCTTGAAAACGGCGTGGGGATGATGCGGCTTTTTCTGAATGAATTCGAGGATGCCATGGAGGAACTGTCCCGGAATTCCCATTGTCTGCGGGAGAGAAGGGAAGAGCTTTCCATAGCGACAGGGCGGCTGGCCTATCCCTATATTCTTGAAATGGCAGGGCGGCTTATGGCCTTGGGCGGCGGAATAAACATCCATGTATATGAGATTACCAACCGTTTTTTCGGAGAGAAGATCACGGTTGCCGGGCTCCTGACCGGAGGGGACATGATAGAGCAGCTTAAGGGCAAGCCCTTGGGAGAGAGGCTTCTTTTGTCACAAAATATGTTAAGGGCCGGGGAAGAAGTTTTTTTGGATGACGTGACCGTGCCCGAAATGGAAAAGGCTTTACAAGTAAAAATAGATATTGTAAAATCAAGCGGATATGACTTGGCAGATGCAGTACTTGGAAAGAAACGGTAACAAATGGAAAACAGTTGCGCAGGGCGCAGAAGCGGGGAAAAAATGAGTAAAAATAAAAAGCCCATCGTGGCGGTGGTAGGAAGGCCCAATGTAGGCAAGTCCACCCTGTTTAACGCGTTGGCAGGAAAAAGAATTTCAATTGTGAAGGATACGCCGGGGATCACCAGGGACAGGATTTATGCAGACGTGTCCTGGCTGGACCGCACCTTTACCCTGATCGATACCGGAGGAATCGAACCGGACAGCAGGGATATTATTTTATCCCAGATGCGGGAGCAGGCCCAGATTGCCATTGACACCGCGGATGTCATCCTTTTTATGGTGGACGTAAAACAGGGGCTTGTGGATGCGGATGCCAAGGTGGCGGATCTGCTCAGGCGTTCCCATAAGCCTGTGGTGCTGGCAGTCAATAAGGTAGATCATTTTGACAAATATATGGCGGATGTCTACGAGTTTTATAATCTGGGGATCGGAGATCCCCACCCCATTTCCGCCGCCAATCAGTTGGGGATCGGAGATTTGCTCGACGTGGTGATGGCAGAACTGGGAGATAAGAAGGGGGAGGAAGAGGAGGAAGATAAGATAAGGGTAGCCATCGTGGGCAAGCCCAATGTGGGCAAGTCCTCTCTGATCAATAAGCTGATCGGCGAAAACAGGCTGATTGTCTCCGAGATCGCGGGAACTACCAGAGATGCGGTAGACACCCCTGTGATCCGGAACGGCCAGGAATATGTTTTTATTGACACAGCGGGGCTGAGGCGCAAAAATAAGATCAAAGAAGAACTGGAAAAATATATGATCGTGCGCACCGTAAGCGCCGTGGAGCGCGCGGATATTGTGGTACTGCTGATCGATGCGGTGGAAGGGGTAACGGAACAGGATGCCAAAATCGCAGGCATCGCCCATGAGAGAGGGAAAGCGGTGATCATCGCGGTCAACAAATGGGATGCCATTGAGAAGAATGACAAAACTACAAAGGAATATACCCAGAAGATCAGAAACATTCTCTCCTATATGCCCTATGCGGAAATCACCTTTATCTCTGCCCTCACAGGCCAGAGGCTGTCCAAACTCTATGACCTGATCGATATGGCAAGTGAAAATCACGCCATGAGGGTGGCTACCGGCGTGCTCAACGAGATTATGAGCGAGGCAGTGGCGCTCCAGCAGCCCCCTTCCGATAAAGGAAAAAGACTGAAACTTTTCTATATCACCCAGGTGGGGGTCAAGCCTCCTGCCTTTGTGATCTTTGTCAATGACAAGGAGTTGATGCACTTTTCCTATACCAGATATATTGAGAACAAGATCCGGGAAGCCTTTGGCTTTCGGGGGACACCGCTGAAATTTATTATTCGGGAGCGAAAGGAGTCAAAGTAAAATGGAGAGAATCATCTGTCTGGCAATCGGTTATCTATTTGGTCTGTTCCAGACCGCTTTCATTTACGGAAAGCTGCACGGAATCGACATCAGAGAGCACGGAAGCGGGAACGCCGGCACGACCAACACCCTTCGGGTTCTGGGAACCAAGGCGGGACTGATCGTTCTTGCAGGGGATATTATCAAGTGTATCCTTGCCATTGTGATCAGCGGGATACTGTTTGACAAATCCCATCCCGACGAGATCTATCTCTTAAAGCTTTATGCGGCGGCAGGGGCTATTCTGGGGCATAATTTTCCCTTCTACCTGAAATTTAAGGGGGGAAAGGGAATTGCGGCGACCGCCGGCCTTATTTTATCTTTCCATCCCTTGTTCGTCCCCATGGGAGTGATCCTCTTTTTCAGTGTTTTCTTTCTGCTCCATTATGTTTCCCTGGGCTCTCTTCTTGTCTATGCAGGTCTGATGATCGAGATGGTGATTGTGGGGCAGATGGGGCTTTTCGGTTCCTCCCAGGCAGTGCTCAATGAAATGTATGTCATCACGGCGCTGCTCACGGCTCTGGCCTATTACAAGCACCGGGAGAATATTGTCCGGCTGCTCAAGGGAGAAGAGCGGAAAACTTACCTGACAAAGAAAAATAAAGCATAGTCCTAAAAGTATAGCCCTCAAAAAGAAAGGAAGCGTGAAATCAAATTATGGCAAGTGTGGGAATCATCGGAGCCGGGAGCTGGGGATGCGCCCTGGCATGGCTTCTTTGCAATAATAAACATCAGGTGACCATGTGGTCTGCCCTGGAGGATGAAATTGAAATGCTCCAAAAGGTCCATGAGCATAAGGACAAGCTGCCTGGGGTGGTGCTGCAGCAGGAGATTCAATTTACGACCCGGCTTTCGGAGGCGATCGAGGGCAAAGACGCGCTGGTGCTGGCCGTACCCTCTCCTTTTACCCGAAGCACGGCGGCCAAAATGGCGCCGTTTGTGGCAGAAGGACAAAAGATCGTCAATGTGGCAAAGGGGATTGAAGAAACGACCCTCATGACCCTCTCCCAGATTATCGAGCAGGAAATTCCAAAGGCCCGGGTGGCAGTGCTTTCCGGCCCGTCTCACGCGGAGGAGGTGGGCAAAGGGATTCCCACTACCATTGTGGTAGGCGCCGGGGACAAGGCGGCGGCGGAGTATCTCCAGAATCTGTTTATGAGCAAAGTGTTCCGGGTCTATACAAGCTCGGATGTACTGGGAATCGAGCTGGGAGCGGCCCTTAAAAATGTGGTGGCTTTGGCGGCCGGAATTGCCGACGGCCTTGGCTATGGAGACAATACAAAGGCGGCTCTGATCACCAGAGGGATTGCAGAGATTGCAAGGCTTGGGATTTCCATGGGCGGGCGGATCGAGACTTTCTACGGCCTTACGGGAATCGGGGATCTGATCGTAACCTGCGCTTCCATGCACTCCAGGAACCGCCGGGCGGGGATTCTGATCGGAAAAGGCGCTTCCATGGAGGAGGCAATGGCAGAAGTGAAAATGGTGGTGGAGGGCGTTTATTCCGCAAAGGCAGGATATGCCCTGTCCCGGAAATACCAGGTAAGTATGCCGATTATCGAACAGGTGAATCAGATCTTGTTCGAAGGCAAGCCTGCCGGCGAGGCGGTAGGGGAGCTGATGCTTCGGGACAAAAAGGTAGAAAATATTGATCTGCGTCAATTATATCAGAACAGTGTGGAAATTCCATGGTAGCGGAAAAGGAAAGATTTAAGAGCCGCCTGGCGGCAATATGGAGGTTAAGATGAACGGACAACAATTTTTGAGTACTCAGGATTATGTGGCATCAGAAGAACTGATGGCAAGCGTCAATGTGGCGGTTGCCCTGCAAAAGCCCCTTTTGATCAAGGGAGAGCCAGGAACGGGCAAGACCATGCTGGCCCAGGCTGTGGCGAAGTCCCTTGGGAAAAAGCTGATTATCTGGAATATTAAGTCCACCACTAAGGCTCAGGACGGACTTTATATGTATGATACCATACAAAGGCTCTATGACGGGCAGTTCGGGGAGGACGGTGTGGATGATATTGCCCACTATATCAAGCTGGGCAAGCTGGGAGAGGCCTTCGAGTCAGAGGAACAGGTGGTGCTTCTGATTGACGAGATCGACAAGGCGGATTTGGAATTCCCCAACGACCTTCTCTGGGAGCTGGATCAGATGGAGTTTTATATCCACGAGACCAAGCGCACGGTGAAGGCCAAACAGCGCCCCATCGTGATCATCACCTCCAACGCGGAGAAGGAGCTGCCGGACGCGTTTCTTCGAAGATGCATTTTCCATTACATTGACTTTCCGGATGAAGAGCTGATGGAAGAGATTGTGCGCACCCACTATCCCGATGTGGAGGATAAGCTTCTGAAAAACGCTATGACCGTATTTTACAATATCCGTTCCCTGCGGGACATCCGCAAAAAGCCCAGCACCTCGGAGCTGATTGACTGGATCAACGCCTTGCAGATCGGGGGAATTTCCGCGGACGAGATCCGCGCAAAGCTGCCTTTTGTGGGTGTGGTGGTGAAAAAGGACGAGGATCTGGAGACAGTGAGGCAGAAACTGGACTAACCATACAGGAAGCCGAAAACAACGTTGCGGTCCAGGGAAGGAGGAAGCGGATGTTTTCTAATTTCTTTTATATCTGTAAGGCCAAGGGCTTAAATATCACCTTAAGCGAGTGGCTGACCTTACAGGAGGCGCTGGACAAGGGGCTGTGCGAGAGCAGTCTGACACAGTTTTATTACCTTGCCCGGATGATTCTGGTTAAGAGCGAGACGGATTTCGATAAATTTGACATGGCCTTTGACGAAACCTTTAAAGGAATCCAGTCGGAAAACGAAATTTCCAAAAATATGATGAAATGGCTGGATAAGTCAGAGTTGATTGATCTGGTGGACGAGGAAGAGCGCTACCGCATGAATGAGCAGGACGGAATCCAATTTATCGATAAGGACGAGGTGGAGACCAAGTTCAAGGAACGGCTGCGAGATCAGGACAGCGAACATAACGGCGGAAGTTTCTGGATCGGCAGTATGGGAAAAACCGCTTTCGGAAATATGGGCGGCTTTATGGGCGGAATCCGGGTCGGAGGAAAAACGGGCTATCAGAGCGCCTTTCAGGTAGTAGGAGCCCGCAAATACAGAGATTTCAGGGACGACAGGATGCTGGACAACCGCCAGTTTCAGTTGGCTTTCCGGAAACTGCGTCAGTTTTCCACAAGGCTGGATATTCCCAAGACGGAGCTTGACATTGACGGAACCATAGACAAGACCTGTAATAACGGCGGCTGTCTGCAGATTGTCATGGATAAGCCGCGCAAAAACGCGGTAAAGCTGTTGCTCCTTATGGACTCGGGAGGGACCATGATTCCCTTCAGCTCCCTGCTCAACGAGCTGTTTCAGGCGGTACACAAATCCAATCACTATAAGGATGTAAAAACCTATTATTTCCATAACTGTATTTACTCCAAGCTCTATAAGACGCCGGAATGCGAGAACGGAGACTGGATTGACACGGAATGGATGTTCCGCAATCTTGACAGCGATTATAAGGTGATTGTGGTGGGGGACGCGGCCATGGCCCCGGAGGAGCTCTACTCTGCCAGCGGCAACTACCGGGGGCCAAACGGAGGACTGGCAGGCTGGGACTGGCTGCAGCTTTTAAAGCGCCATTACAAAAAGGTGGTATGGCTCAATCCCAAGATGGCGCCGGGCCATGCTCCCTGGCGGGAGGCGGAGACGGCCATCAAAGGACTTTTTCCCATGTATAAGCTGACGGTGGACGGACTGAACCAGGCCATGATCAAGCTGATGCTGAATAAATAGAATTAAGCAGGGGAGGCTTTCCCCTGCGCATAAAAATATAAGGGCAGCGCGCCCTGTGCTGCCATTGTTTGAAAGCCGCCTGAGGGCGGCGCTATGGAGGTTGAAATGACGATATTTGACGAACTGAAAGCAAGAGGGCTTTTGGCCCAGCTCACGGACGAGGAAGAGATCAAAGAACTGATCAATGGAGGAAAGGCCACCTTTTATATTGGCTTTGACCCCACTGCGGATTCTCTGCATGTAGGGCATTTTATGGCGCTTTGCCTGATGAAGCGTCTGCAGATGGCAGGAAACAAACCCATCGCGCTCTTAGGCGGAGGCACCGGTATGGTGGGAGACCCTTCCGGAAGAAGCGACATGCGCTCCATGATGACCAGAGAAACCATAGAGCACAACTGCCAGTGCTTTAAGGAGCAGATGAGCCGCTTTATCGATTTTTCCGACGGAAAAGCCATGATGGTGAATAACGCAGAGTGGCTTCTCGACTTAAATTATATTGAGTTTTTGCGGGAGATCGGGCCCCATTTTTCCGTAAACAGAATGCTTACGGCGGAATGCTATAAGCAGAGGATGGAAAAGGGTTTAAGCTTCCTTGAATTTAACTATATGCTGATGCAGAGCTACGATTTTTATGAGCTGTTCCAGAGGTATGGCTGTAATATGCAGTTTGGCGGGGACGATCAGTGGAGCAATATGCTGGGCGGGACGGAGCTGATCCGCCGCAAGCTGGGAAAAGACGCCTATGCCATGACCATCACGCTGCTTTTGAATTCGGAAGGAAAGAAAATGGGTAAGACCCAGAAGGGCGCGGTCTGGCTGGATCCAAACAAGACAAGCCCCTTTGAGTTTTATCAGTACTGGAGGAACGTTGCGGATGCGGATGTGCTCAAATGCCTGCGGATGCTCACTTTCCTGCCCTTAGAGCAGATTGACGAGATGGACAGGTGGGAGGGAAGCCAGCTCAATCAGGCCAAGGAAATCCTAGCCTTTGAGCTTACCAAGCTGGTACACGGTGAGGAAGAGGCCTCCAAAGCCCAGGAAAGCGCGAGAGCCCTGTTCAGTACCGGGGCTGCCGCCGAGATGCCTACCAGCGAGCTTGCGGAGGAGGACTTTACGGATGGGAGGATCGATATGATTTCCGTACTCTGCAAAGCCGGATTGGTTGCCAGCCGTTCCGAGGGCAGACGGGCCATTGAGCAGGGCGGCGTGACTTTGGAAAATGAAAAGGTTACGGACGTAAAAGCCGCCTTTGGAAAGGATACCTTTGCCGGAGAGGGCGCGGTGGTAAAGAGAGGAAAGAAAAATTTCCGCAGAGTCATTTTAAAATAGCATTGCAGATAGGAGCAATATGCAATACCAACTGATCAGAAGCAACAGAAAATCCATTGCCATCTCTTTTGACAGAGATGGCAATTTGACCGTAAAGGCCCCCTCATGGGTGAGCCTGCGGGAGATCGAGTCCTTTGTGGCGTCGAAACAGGAATGGATCGCGGCCACGGCAAAGCGGCTTGAGAGAGCCAGGGAGAAAGCCATGGCGGAGCGGCCACGGCTGGAAAACGGAGATATGCTGGACTACCTTGGAGAAAAGCGGGCACTTACCGTGATCCGGGGGGAGAGGAGCCGGGCGAGGGTCAAATGCGTGATGGACAGGCTCCTTATGTGGGTTCCCTACGAGGCGGATTATGAGTACAAAAGAGCTCAGCTTGAAAAGTGGTACCGCAGGGAGGCACAGCTTGTTTTTGCCCAAAAGGCCCGGGAATATGCCGCGGTTTTAAAAGTAAATTTTGAAGAAATCCACATCAAGGATCAGAAAAGCCGCTGGGGAAGCTGCAGCGGCCGGAGGAACCTTAATTTTAATTGGCGTCTGATCATGGCTCCGGAGCCGGTCTGCGACTATGTGATCATCCATGAGCTTTGCCATCTCCGGTTCATGGATCATTCGGCTGCCTTCTGGGGGCTGGTGGAGAGCCTTTGCCCTGATTATAAGCAGTACAGGGGGTGGCTTAGGGAAAATGGGGGGCGGCTTTATGTGATTTGAAGGAAAAGACGGAGGAATAATAAAAAAGGCCTGAGGAGGAACAAGCAAAATAAAAAGTAATAAACCCTTTCTCCCCCACATACACTGAATTAAGTATGTAAAGGACAAAGGCGAACCCGGCGAGGAAACCCGGTTCGTTCTTTAAGATAACTGTCTGCGCGGGAAAGGCTACCGGCAGGCGGCGGAAAGGGTGTGTTAGATGGATATAAGTGCGAAGAGAGAGTACGATTTATACAATGATATTCAGTCAAGATGCGGCGGCGAAATTTACATAGGGGTAGTAGGGCCGGTGAGAACCGGAAAATCCACCTTTATCAAACGTTTTATGGATTTGATGGTGCTTCCCAATATGGTGGAATCTTACGAGAAGGAGCGTGCGGTGGATGAACTGCCCCAGAGCGCGGGAGGGAAGACCATCACCACCACAGAGCCTAAATTTATCCCCAAGGAGGCCGCAAAGCTGTCTTTGGGGGACGGGATTGAAGCGAGAGTAAGACTGATCGATTGTGTGGGCTATATGGTGGAAGGAGCCAGCGGCCACATGGAGGATGATGCGGAGCGCATGGTGAAAACCCCCTGGTATGCGGAGGAAATCCCTTTTACCCAGGCGGCGGAGATCGGAACCCGCAAGGTGATCAACGATCACTCCACCATCGGGATTGTGATTACCTGCGACGGAAGCTTTGGGGATATTCCGAGAGAAAATTACCTTGCGGCGGAGGAACGTACCATCAAGGAGCTGAAAAAGCTGAAAAAACCTTTTGTGGTGATTTTAAATACGGCAAAGCCCTATGGTGAAGAGGCGGCAAGGCAGGCCAGGGAAATCGAAAATCAATACGGGGTATCGGTAATGCCTGTCAACTGTGAGCAGCTTAAGAAAGAGGACATTCATCAGATCCTGGAAAATATCCTGTATGAGTTCCCACTCACCATGATTGAATTTTATATGCCCAAGTGGGTGGAGATGCTTCCGGCAAACCACAAAATGAAAGTGGATTTGATCGGAAGAGTAAGAGAAATCATGCAGCAGTATAACTGTATCAGGGACGTGAAGAATAACCCCGTGACTTTGGAGGGGCCTTTTATCAAAAAGTGCAAGATGGACAGTATCGATATGGCGGACGGGTGTATCAAGGTCTGGCTGGATGTGGATGACGCCTATTATTATGAAATGCTGAGCGACATGGTAGGAGAGAATATTGACAATGAATACCATCTTTTATCCGTCCTGAAAGAAATGGCGAGAATGAAAAAAGAGTATGTAAAAGTACTTCACGCCATAGATTCCGTGCGGCAAAAGGGCTATGGAGTGGTGACGCCGGAGCGGGATGAAATCCGTTTGGATAAACCGGAGGTGATCAGGCATGGCAACAAATTCGGCGTGAAGATACGGGCGGAGAGTCCCAGCATCCACATGATCCGGGCCAATATCGAGACGGAAATATCGCCTATTGTGGGCTCGGAAGAACAGGCGCAGGATCTGATCCGCTTTATCTCGGATTCCAGCCAGAGTGAGGCCGGAATTTGGGAAACCAACATTTTTGGAAAGTCAGTGGAACAACTGGTGAATGACGGAATCACAGGAAAGCTTACCATGATCGGGGACGAAAGCCAGCTCAAGCTTCAGGAAACCATGCAGAAGATTGTCAACGATTCCAACGGCGGTATGGTGTGCATCATTATATAAATCAGAATCCGGTTCTCAAGAACATATTCTCAAGAATATATTCTCACGGAATGCGCAGCCCTTGCGCATTCCTGAGCCAGGAACCCCAATGCCGAAATATCCGGTCAGCCGCAGAGCGTGCTGGCCGTTGTTTTTTCTGCGGGCTTTTGATATAATAGGCAGCGGAATAAATTTTGCATGCTATAATCACGCAGATAGGAGTACACACATGAAACACATTAAAAAAACATTCTTTTTTGTTCTTATTTTTTCTGTCCTGTTTTTGGGCGGCTGTGCTTTTGGAACCTCCGGTGAGCGCGATCAGGCTCCAGGCGGGGATGGCCAAGAGGAGGTTCAGAGTGAAGCTTCTTCAGAGAAAGAGCAGTCTTCTTCTCCCAAGGTCGTCTTTGAAGCACTGGACATGGAAGGAAATACGGTTTCCTCCGATATTCTGGCAAATTCAAAATTGACAATGATCAATGTCTGGGCAACCTACTGTAATCCCTGCTTAAGTGAAATGCCGGAGCTGGGGGAGCTTGCCGGGGCATATGACCCGGCGGATTTCCAACTGATTGGTATTATCAGTGACGTGCAGGAAGGAGGAGATGAGGCTCAGATCGAGTACGCCGCATCCCTGATCGAAGAGACGGGGGCGGATTATCCCCATCTTCTTTTAAACCGCTCTCTCTACATTGGGCTTTTGAGCGGTGTTTCTGCCGTGCCAACCACCTTTTTCCTGGATGAAAACGGCACAGTCCTGGATACTGTGATCGGCGCAATGGACAAGTCTGCGTGGGAGGAAAAGATTGATGCGCTTTTGCAAAAATAAAAGAAGGAACAGGCAGTATACGCTTGGCGGGGCAAAAAGAACCGGCTGGCTGTGGGGGATGCTTACAGGGCTTATGCTGCTGGGAATCGGCGCTCTGGAAGGGCAGTTTTCGGTGATTTACAAAAAGGCTGTGATGATCTGCCTGGAATGTATTGGGATCGGGTGATGAGATGAAAAGATTACGGCTTATCATACAGCTTGGTTATACGATTATTACCAACGGGTATGCATACGGTTTCTTAAACGGAAAAATCTATCAGGGAAAGCTTAAATTTGCCTGTGTTCCCGGCCTTAATTGTTATTCCTGCCCGGGCGCATTGGCTTCCTGCCCTATGGGAGCGCTGCAGGCGCTTTTAAATCAGCAGGGCTTTACCGTTCCGTTTGCAATGCTTGGTTTTTTCTTCCTTTTGGGAAGTCTTTTGGGGAGGACTGTCTGCGGATTTTTGTGCCCCTTTGGGCTGGTGCAGGATCTTTTATATAAGCTTCCCATTTTAAAAAAGAAAAAAAGGCTGCCTTTTCATTCCCTGCTGAAATACGGAAAGTATCTCGTCTTGTTTTTGCTGGCAGGAGTCGGCTCGCTGTTTTTATTTGGCGGCTTTGCCAAGGTACCGGCCTTTTGTAAGTATTTGTGTCCTTCCGGCACTTTGTTCGGCGCGCTGCCGCTTCTTGGCGCCGATGAAATGCTGCGCTCTCAGGCAGGGGGCCTGTTTGGGTGGAAGCTTGGCGTTTTGCTATTCCTGCTTCTGTTGTCGATAAAGGTTTATCGTCCTTTTTGTCAGTATCTGTGTCCCTTAGGAGCCGTTTACGGATGGTTCAACCGGTTTAGCCTGGTGCAGATCCGCTGGGAAAAGGAGCAGTGTATTCACTGCGGCCTTTGCGAGAGCGCCTGCCCGGTGGGGCTTACCCTGGAGGAAATCTCCGGGTCGGCACAGTGTATCCGCTGCGGAGAGTGTGCAAGGGCCTGCCCTAAAAGCTGCCTGTCTTTCAGAGCGGATCTAAAGAGCAATAATAAGAGTGCCCAAAACCATGAGAATCAGTCCAAGCAGGGCTTTGCGGCTCAGGGTTTCCGAAAAGACCAGTCTTGAAAATACAATGGTAACCAGAATACTCAGTTTGTCAATGGGAACCACCACACTGACCGGCCCGTTTTGGATTGCATAGTAATAGCAAAGCCAGGAGGCGCCTGTGGCAAGTCCTGAGAGGGAAATAAAGAGAAGCTCTCCCTTCGGAACTTCCTTTAAAAGTCTGACGGATGTTTCCCGGTTTTTGATCAATACCACAAGCCAGGCCATAATCAGTACTACGCCTGTGCGGATGGCGGTTCCAAGATTGGATTCCACGCCGGTGATCCCCACCTTTGCAAGAATAGAGGTGAGGGAAGCAAACAGAGCGGAAAGAAGGGCATAAATCAGCCAGCGCCGGTTTTCTTTTTTTTGGGAAGTCTGTTTTTTTTCTATCATGAGGAAAATGCCTGCGGCAAGAAGAAGGGTACCGGCAAGTTTCAGGATCAGATGAGTCTTTTCCTGAAACAGGAAAATAGCAAGAAGCACGGTAAGGACGGTGCTGGATTTGTCAACGGGCACTACCTTATTGACATCCCCCAGGGCTAAGGCTTTGAAATAGCAGATCCAGGAGGCGCCTGTGGCAGCGCCGGATAAGATCAGAAACACAAAGGATTTGGGGGTGATTTCCGAAATTGTTCCCCCGGAATCGACGACGGCCACCATCAGCCATGAAAAGGCCAGCACAACTATGGTGCGCAGGGCCGTAGCAAGGTCGGAGTTTGTTTTCTTGATGCCGCATTTGGCCAGGATTGAGGTAATACCTGCAAAAAAAGCGGATAATATTGCCATAATAAGCCACATAATCAGTTCCCTCCCGTGTCTTTCAATATAATACTTTTTGGATACGGCTGCAAGCCCAAATCAGGTCACTTTTTGTTGTATGCCCCAATAACCTGTGGTATAATAAGGAAAGATATTTGAAAGCCGCCTGCAGGCGGCAGCATGGAGGGTGACATGGAAAAAGAAAAGTATGTAGCCTATGTATCTACCTACACATCAGGGAACAAGAGCAAATTCGGAATTAAGATATATGATGTGGATATGGAAAAAGGCCGATTTTCAGAGAAAGACCAGGTGGAGATCACAAATTCCTCTTATGTGTCCATTTCCCATAACCGGAAATATTTGTTTTCCATCACGGATTTTGGCGTGGAATCCTATCGGATCCTGAAAGACGGAAGCCTTGAAATGATCAATTTTGCCTCCATTAACGGGATGAGAGGGTGCTACCTGTCCACGGATTACGAAGACAGATTTTTGTTTGTGGCAGGCTATCATGATGCAAAGCTCACGGTGCTGCGTGTGAAAGAGGACGGAACCATCGGGGAAATTACAGATGAAATTTTCCATAAGGGCCTGGGCAGCATCGCAGAGAGGAATTTCAAGCCTCACATCAACTGTGTTAAGATGACCAGGGACAACCGGTTTTTGTGCGCCGCGGATATAGGGATGGACCATGTGGTGGTTTATGAGCTGAATCACAACAGCGGGAAGCTGCGGCAGGTGGATTTTATCAGAAGCGAGCAGGAATCCGCTCCCCGTCATATGAAATTTTCCAGGGACGGCAGATTTCTCTACATTGTCCATGAGCTGAAGAATTATATTGATGTGTATACCTACAGCACGGATGAACATAATATGCCCGTATTTGAAAAGATTCAGAATATTACTACCTTAAATAACTATCACACCAGCAGCTCTGCGGCGAGCGCTTTAAATCTCTCGGAGGATTTCCGTTATCTGTGCAGTTCCAATGCGGGGGATAACAGCGTGGTACTCTATTCAATTGATGAGGATACGGGGCTTCTGAGCAAAATCCTATGCCTTCCGGTCAGCGGCGACTATCCCAAGGATGCTGCAATGTTTCCGGATAACAGGCATCTGGTGTCCTTAAACCACGAAAGTAATACCATGACTTTTTTCACAATAGACATTGAAAAGGAAACTATTGTGATGAACGGACCGGAGATGAAGGTGGACAGCCCCAACTGTATCATTTTTTACCGATTGGATCCGGAAAGATAAGACAACGGATGCCAGGCATCTTCAGGTATCCTTATATTCAGGAAAGAGCGCAGCCAAAGCTGCGCTCTTTGCAATAGATGCCATGCGGCGGACAATATCTCCGGGTCTGTTCTCTTGTAATCAAACATCATTTACCTGTAAAAATCAGTGAGATAATCAAGCTTTGCGGTCATATTTTTCATGCAGGCGTCTAAGAGCGTCAGAGCGGCCATGGACTCCACCACCACCACGGCCCTTGGAACGATTACGGGGTCATGTCGTCCTTTGATTGCAATTTCAATGTTTTCCCTTTGGGAATTTACGGTTTCCTGTGGGGAGAAGATGGAAGGGGTGGGCTTTACATGGGCTCTGAAAAGGATGGGAGAGCCGTCGCTGATCCCGCCGAGAATGCCCCCTGCGTGGTTTGTTTTCTTGCTGACAATTCCCTCCCTGCTTATAAACGGGTCATTGTTCTGAGAACCTCTTGCCTGAGAGACCTGAGTGCCGTCTCCGATTTCCACAGCCTTCACTGCCCCTATGGACATGACTGCCCCTGCAAGAAGCGCGTCCAGCTTCCCGAAGACAGGATCGCCGATTCCTGCAGGAACCCCGCTGATCACGCATTCGATAACGCCTCCGCAGGAATCCTTTTGCCCCATGCATTCTTTCAGATAATCCATAGCCTTTTGGTCCGCAGTCCTGTCCGGCATGCAGGTTGGGGTGGTGCGGATCGCCTCAGGCTCAAAACGGGACATGTCTGCAAAAACGGGGCCGATTGATCTGGTGTAGGCGCAGAGGGTAATCCCCATAGCTTTAAGAATTTTAGCTGCCACGGCTCCCGCGGCGACTCTGCCGATGGTTTCCCGTCCGGAGGAACGGCCGCCCCCTCGGTAATCTCGGATGCCATATTTGGCGTCAAAGCAGTAATCGGCATGTCCGGGTCTGTAACAGGAGGCAATTTCACTGTAATCGGAAGACTTCTGCGAGGTGTTGTTCACGATCAGGGAAATGGGGGTCCCGGTGGTTTGCCCTTCAAAAACACCGGAGAGAATCTCCACGCAGTCGGACTCCTTCCGGGGCGTTGAGATGGCGGTTTGACCGGGTTTTCTGCGGTTTAAGTAAAGCTGAATATCTTCCTCACATAAAGAAAGCCCTGCGGGGCATCCGTCAATCACAACCCCCAGCGCCTTTCCGTGGGATTCCCCCCAGGTGGTTATTTTAAATAAGGTTCCAAATGTTGAGCCGGCCATATAAACTCCTTTCAGCGGCAAAATGCCATTAATTAACAGGTTTTGTTTGCGTACATTTTATCTTAACGGAATTATTTTTGCAAATATTTTTCTATAATCTATTGTAGAAAATACAATATTTGTGTAAAATAAAATCCAAATCAAAAAAATTAGGGGAATGCGCTCAAGGGACAGGAGATGTGATATGGGTGAGAAGAAGGGTGGATTTCTGAAGAAAATAAGTAAACGCGGGAAGGTTTTTTTGATGCTTGCAATCGCGCTCCTTGTGATTGACAGGTTTTTTTATCATACTTATGTTTATATCAGAAGGGGATTTAAGCGTTATGCCATTGCCGTCTTTGCGGTGCTGTGCATTTTTACACAGGGAAGCTTTTCTTATCCTGTCCGGGGGACAGGGGAGAGCGGGGGCGTCTCAGAGCATTTGATGCAGATTACGGATTCGGATATTGCGCTGGTGGAGAGTCCCCGGATAGAATATGAAAATCTGGAAATTTTAAAGGAAGAGGACATAACGGAAGGCGCCCAGGCCTGTCCGATTGATACAGAGCAGCCGGATCAATACTCCCTGGATGAGATATTAAATGAAAATACGGGTGTGCTTCCCGAAAAAAACGGAAAAGAACAGAGGGCAGTGCCCCAAAAGGTGAATTTCTTTCAGGACAGTGACTGGCGTCTGGTACTGATCAATAAACAGCACCCTATTCCGGATGATTATACCTTTACACTTGACACCATTAAGACGGCAAACGGCGGAATCCAGTGCGACAGCCGGATTATGGAAGATTTGTTTTCCATGCTGCAGGCGGCCAGTGAGGATGAGATCAATCTCGCCATCTGCTCCCATTACCGTGATATTAACAGACAGGAGGTACTGTTTAACCGCAAGATCAGGGCTTACATGAAAAAGGGGATGTCTTATATGGAGGCCTACAAGGTTTCTTCCCAAATGGTGACGGTGCCGGGAGCCAGCGAGCATCAGATCGGGCTTGCCATGGATATTGTGTCGGACAATTATACCCTTTTGGAGGAAGGCTTTGCACAGACAGAGGCGGGGATCTGGCTGAAGGAGCATTGTGCGGAGTATGGTTTTATCCTTCGCTATCCGCAGGGGAAGGAGGCCATAACCGGAATAGATTTTGAACCCTGGCATTTCCGTTATGTCGGAAAAGAAGCTGCCGGGGTGATCATGAGCGAGGAACTTTGTCTTGAAGAATTCTGGGCGAAATACGTGATTCCCGGATCAATCGAAGCACGGCAAAAAGCCATGCAGGAATGAGGTAAGTATGTATCGTTTGTTAAAGCAGGAAGGAAGAGCAAAGCGGGGAGAGTTCTCCACTGTTCATGGGGTAATACAGACGCCGGTATTTATGAATGTGGGAACGGCGGCGGCAATTAAGGGGGCGGTTTCCACACAAGATCTGGAAGAGATCAAAACACAGGTGGAACTGTCAAACACTTATCATCTGCATGTGCGGCCCGGGGACGAGATTGTAAAGAAGCTGGGAGGGCTGCACAAATTTATGTCCTGGGACAGGCCGATCCTTACGGATTCCGGTGGGTTTCAGGTTTTTTCCCTTGCAGGCCTTCGGCAGATAGGGGAGGAGGGAGTCTGTTTTCATTCCCATATTGACGGACGGAAGATATTTATGGGGCCGGAGGAAAGTATGAGGATTCAGTCCAATCTTGCCTCCACTATTGCCATGGCGTTTGACGAATGCATTCCCAGCCGTGCGGACCGCTCCTATGTGGAAGCTTCCGTGGCCCGGACCTACCGCTGGCTGGTGCGGTGCCGGAAGGAAATGAAGCGTTTAAACTCCCTGGAAGAGACGATTAATCAAAACCAGCTCCTGTTTGGCATCAATCAGGGTGCGGTTTTTGAGGATATAAGAATCGAACATGCAAAACAGATCGCAGAGCTGGACCTTGACGGCTACGCCCTGGGGGGACTGGCTGTGGGGGAAAGCCATGAGGAAATGTATTATATCATAGAGGAAACCGTTCCGTATCTTCCCAAAGAAAAGCCGGTTTACCTGATGGGGGTGGGAACCCCTGCCAATATTCTGGAAGCGGTAGAGAGAGGGGTGGACTTTTTTGACTGTGTATACCCCAGCAGAAACGGACGCCACGGCCATCTCTACACCAATCACGGGAAAATCAATCTTTTCAATGCCAAATATGAACTGGATGGAAGGCCCATTGAAGAGGGCTGTAATTGTCCGGCCTGCCGCAGATATTCCAGAGCCTATATCCGCCATTTGCTCAAGGCAAAGGAAATGCTTGGAATGAGGCTTTGTGTGCTGCATAATCTGTATTTTTATAATACGATGATGGAAGAGGTCAGAAACGCCCTGGATGAGGGGAGGTTTGCCGCATACAAACAGCAAAAGCTGGACGGGATGGCCCGGGGAGAGCGGCAGATATGATGCAGATCAGGCCGTGGGGGACATGGACCCGTTAAGAAAATCGCAAAAAGACTTGTTTTTAACGGACATATTGTGTATGATAGAGGATAAGCTGCCTGACAGTAAAATGAAAGGCATCTGATCGACCAAAGGAAAACAGGAGGAGAAATTAATGGGTATTTTGTTGACAGAGGAAGCTGGTGTGGCTGCCGGCGGCGGTATTGTCATGGTAGTTTATCTGGTTCTTATTTTCGGATTTTTTTATTTGTTCATGATCCGTCCGCAGAAAAAGGAACAGAAAAAAAAGGCCGCTATGTTATCTGCCCTTGAAAATGGCGACTGTGTTTTGACCAGCAGCGGTTTTTATGGAATCGTCATAGATATTACGGACGACACAGTAATTGTAGAGTTTGGTAATAACAAGAATTGCCGTATTCCTATGCAGAAAAATGCTATTGCGCAGGTAGAAAAAGCAGACGCAGAATAGACATTGAATTTGGAAGTGAGGCGCAGAGGATGCGCCTTATTTTTACATAGGAACAGTTTGTAAGAAATTCTGATTGGAGGAGAATCAATGAAGCTGAACATTGTGTGCATTCCGGGAGATGGAATCGGACCGGAGATTGTAGCGGAAGCAAAAAAGGTTTTGGACAAAATAGCGCGGGTATACGGACATGAAATGGCCTTTACCGATGTATTGATGGGAGGCGCTTCCATTGATGCATACGGAGTCCCTCTCACAGAGGAAACCATTGCCGCCGCCAAAAGTGCGGATGCCGTACTGATGGGCTCGATCGGCGGAAATACGGTAACCTCGCCCTGGTATAAGCTTCCTCCCAATTTAAGGCCGGAAGCAGGCCTGCTTGCAATCCGCAAGGCGTTGAATCTCTTTGCCAACTTAAGGCCGGCGGTTCTCTATGAAGAATTGGCGGATGCCTGTCCGCTGAAAAAGGAGATCAGTGGCGCCGGCTTTGACATGATGATCATGCGGGAACTGACAGGCGGACTTTATTTTGGAGAACGCCGTACCACAGACGAAGGGGGCGTGCGCAAAGCCGTTGATACTCTGACCTATGACGAAAACGAAATCCGCAGGATTGCCATCAAAGGCTTTGACATTGCCATGAAGCGCCGCAAAAAGGTGACAAGTGTGGACAAAGCCAATGTGCTTGATTCCTCCAGATTATGGAGGAAGGTGGTAGAGGAGGTTGCAGCCGGGTATCCGGAGGTTACCTTAGAGCATATGCTGGTGGATAACTGCGCCATGCAGCTTGTAAAGGATCCTGTCCAATTCGATGTGATATTAACCGAAAACATGTTTGGAGATATCCTTTCCGACGAAGCCAGTATGGTGACGGGCTCCATCGGAATGCTCGCCTCGGCATCCTTAAACGACAGCAAATTCGGCCTCTACGAGCCAAGCCATGGTTCTGCCCCTGATATTGCCGGCAGGGGAATCGCCAATCCCATTGCAACCGTTTTGTCGGCGGCGATGATGCTTCGCTATTCCTTTGACCTTGACCGGGAAGCGGATGCGGTGGAGGCTGCGGTCAAAAATATCCTAAAAAAGGGCTACCGCACAATCGACATTATGTCGGAAGGCTGCAGGCAGGTAGGCTGTAAGGAAATGGGTGATTTGTTAGCTGATGAAATCAAATAGAATCCTAAAACATTTCGGGATACTTTTATTTGTGGGAATGGCTCTCTACTATGGATGGCGGATGTTTGCCCTGATCCCATGGTATGACGAACTCTATACCTATTACTGCTTTATCAGTAAAGGGCCTTTGTACGCGGCCGTCCACTGGCCCCTTCCCAACAATCATGTGGGCTATTCCGTTTTATCCGCCTGTCTTAACGTTCTGGGCAATCCCTACATAGGCTTAAGGGGAATTTCCTATCTTTGTGCCCTGGCAAATCTGTATCTTCTGTATAAAATTGCAGGAAGGTATTTGAGAGAACAGACAGCCCTTGTGACAGTGATCCTGTATGCGTCCATGAATCTGGTGAATCAGCAGGCGGTGCAGGGAAGAGGATACACGCTCGGGATTACCTGCTTTCTTTTGGCCTGGCATTGCATGGCACGAATCTGCGAGATGACGGAACGGGTTCCCAAAAGGATTTATGTCTGCTATATCGGCGCCCTGGTGCTGGGACTCTATACCATATCCAGCAACGTATACTGGGTGGTTCCCCTTTGCCTTGCGGGAGGATGCTGTCTGCTTTTTGCACAAGACCCAAAGCGCCGGACAAAGCTGGCAGGGCTGATCGGAGCATCTCTGATCGCAGCTCTGGGATGCGTTTTTCTCTATACCACAATATGGGTTGCAATCGGCTCCAATCTCCTGGTGAAGGACGTTAGCAGCGCCTATTATGGGATGGGGCATGTTGAGATGATTCTTGGCGCCCCTTTTGCCGCCATAGCCAGAGGGATTGATTATATGCTTTCCACCCCTTATATTCAAAGCGAGGAAAGGGCCGGGTTTGCGGGAAGGCTTCTGGAATATCTGAAAATTTTGTCCGGTTCTTTCTTTTCGGCTGAGGCCGCAGTGGTTCTGGTGTGGCTGTCAGGGAGCCTGTTTCTTGCTTATAAGCTTTTCAGACGGCAAAAAGGACAGGACGCATCCAAAAGGCTTTTGTACCTTGTCCTGCTGATTGAAATTTTGTTCGTGCCGGTGTGCCTGTTATTTCAGTGTAAACGCCCTTATTACAGGGTTTTTACCTACGCGGGAGTCCTTTTGTCCCTGCTTCTTGGGGTGCTTCTGGAGGCGGCGGGAGGGGCGCTTCTTGCCAGGCTTCCCAATAAAAAGGGAAAAGCGGCAGTCTGCATCGCGGGAATGGTTCTGGCCCTCTCGTTCGGTGTGAAATGCCTTGGGTTTTCCGGCTATAATGAACAGTACGGGACACGGGAATATGAAATAGCACAGGCCTGGGCTCAGGCAGACGTGACAGAGCGGGAAAATCTTTGCGTCACGGACTGCAATCAGGAGTATCTTCTGTATTTTCTTTACGGGATCCGCTGTGAAAACCGGGAAATTGAGGGCGCGGACGTGCTGCTGTTGGATAAAAGGATGATGCAGCCCTGGGATGAAATGGTTTGGGAGTTCTATCATTATTATGAAACCATCCCATGGGAATATGTCAATCAGAATATGACCAGAGCATATGAAAATAACGATTATGTTTTGTTCCTGAGACGATAAAAGAAAGGGAGGAAATCGAAATGAAGAGTGATAACGTAAAAACCGGAATGCAGCAGGCTCCCCACAGAAGCCTGTTCAACGCGCTGGGATTCACCGAGGAGGAGATGAAAAAGCCCATGGTGGGAATTGTCAGCTCCTACAATGAGATTGTGCCCGGGCATATGAATCTGGACAAAATTGTGGAGGCAGTGAAGCTGGGCGTGGCCCAGGCGGGGGGAGTCCCGGTGGTATTTCCCGCCATTGCCGTGTGCGACGGCATTGCCATGGGACATATCGGCATGAAATATTCTCTTGTCACAAGGGATCTGATCGCGGATTCCACGGAGTGTATGGCCCTGGCTCACCAGTTTGACGCACTGGTAATGGTTCCCAACTGTGACAAAAATGTGCCGGGTCTTCTGATGGCGGCGGCAAGAATCAATGTGCCTACCGTATTTGTGTCCGGAGGGCCTATGCTTGCAGGCCGGGTGAAGGGACAAAAGCGAAGCCTTTCCTCCATGTTTGAGGCGGTAGGTTCCTATACGGCAGGAAGCATGACGGAAGACGACGTAAAAGAATTTGAGGAGAAGGTCTGCCCTACCTGCGGTTCCTGCTCCGGGATGTACACCGCCAACTCCATGAACTGCCTGACAGAAGCCCTGGGCATGGGGCTGGGCGGAAACGGCACCATTCCCGCGGTTTATTCCGAACGGATTAAGCTGGCCAAACACGCCGGTATGGCGGTAATGGAAATGTACCGTAAGGATATAAGGCCCAGAGATATTATGACAAAAGAGTCCATCCTGAATGCACTGACAGTGGATATGGCGCTGGGATGCTCTACCAATTCCATGCTGCATCTTCCGGCAATTGCCCATGAGATCGGCTTTGATTTTGATATTGCCTTTGCCAATGAAATCAGCGAAAAAACCCCTAATTTGTGTCATCTTGCACCGGCGGGCCCCACTTACATGGAGGATTTGAATGAAGCGGGAGGGGTTTACGCGGTAATGAAAGAGCTGGACGATGCAGGGCTTTTAAATACGGGATGCATGACCGTCACCGGAAAGACCATCGGAGAGAATATTGCAAATGCCGTGAATAAAAATCCTGAGGTGATCCGCCCTCTGGAGAATCCTTATTCCGTTACAGGGGGACTGGCAGTCCTGAAAGGGAATCTGGCCCCGGACGGCAGTGTGGTAAAGCGTTCGGCTGTCGTCGCTGAAATGATGGTTCATGAAGGCCCGGCCAGAGTGTTTGACTGTGAGGAGGATGCCATTGCCGCCATCAAGGGCGGGAAAATCAATGCCGGGGATGTGGTGGTGATCCGCTATGAAGGCCCCAAGGGCGGCCCCGGTATGAGGGAGATGCTCAATCCCACCTCAGCCATTGCCGGTATGGGACTCGGCAGCAGCGTTGCTCTGATCACGGACGGCCGTTTTTCGGGAGCCTCCAGAGGAGCCTCCATCGGCCATGTGTCGCCGGAGGCGGCAGTGGGCGGCCCTATTGCCCTGGTGGAAGAGGGGGACATCATCAGCATCAATATTCCGGAGCTTAAGCTGGAGATGAAGGTTTCCCAGGAGGAACTTAAGGCGCGGCGAGAAAAGTGGCAGTCCAGGGAGCCCAAGGTTACCACAGGCTATCTGGCCAGATACCGGGAGATGGTCACCAGCGGAAACAGGGGAGCCATCCTGGAAATTCCCAGATAACAGAAGCGATATGTGAATAAAAAGGCAGGAGGAAGAATACATGCAGCTTACAGGTGCGGAAATTGTAGTGGAATGTTTGAAGGAACAGGGAGTTGATACTGTTTTTGGATACCCTGGCGGTACGATTTTAAATGTGTATGACGCTTTATATAAACACAGCGGCGAGATCAGACATATCTTAACCTCCCATGAGCAGGGAGCTGCCCATGCGGCGGACGGATATGCCAGAGCCTCAGGAAAGGTCGGCGTATGTCTGGCCACCAGCGGTCCGGGCGCAACCAATCTGGTGACGGGAATTGCCACTGCTTTTATGGATTCGGTTCCTGTGGTTGCAATTACCTGTAATGTAAATCTGCCCCTTTTGGGAAAGGATTCCTTCCAGGAGGTGGATATTGCAGGGGTGGTGATGCCCATCACCAAACACAGCTATATTGTAAAAAATGTGGAGGAGCTGGCAGATACCATCCGCAAGGCATTTGCCATTGCCCAGGAAGGCCGTCCCGGCCCGGTGCTGGTGGATATTACCAAGGATGTGACTGCGAATACTTATGAATATGAAAGACAAAAGCCGCTTGCGCTGAAATCAGCCTGCAAATATACTCAGGAGGATATTGAGAAGGCAGTTTCCCTGATCAAAAATTCGAAAAGGCCTTTCATTTACGTAGGCGGAGGAGCCGTACTTTCCGGAGCCGCCAAGGAGGTGAGAAGGTTATCCGAGCTGATGGACTGCCCGGTCTGCGACACTCTTATGGGAAAAGGGGTTATGGATGGCCATGACGAGCGTTATACGGGAATGATCGGCATGCACGGAACCAAGGCCTCCAATTTAGGGGTCAGCGAATGCGACCTTCTGGTGGCTTTGGGCGCCAGATTTTCCGACCGGGTGGTTGGAAATGCGGCGATGTTTGCTTCCAGGGCCAAGGTACTGCATATCGATATTGACGCGGCGGAGATCAACAAAAACATCAGGACAACCGCTTTTGTGGTGGGAGATTTAAAGGAAATCCTTACCCTGATCAACAAAGAAGTGCCCCAGATGGAACATAAGGAATGGTGTGCGCATATAAAAGAACTAAAAGAAAAATATCCGCTGAATTATGATGAAAACGGACTGTCCTGCCCTTACATTATGGAGGAGATCGACAGGGCCACAAAGGGAGAGGCAATTATCGTCACAGACGTGGGGCAGCATCAGATGTGGGCGGCGCAGTATTATAAATATTCTTCGCCCAGAACCTTCCTGTCGTCAGGCGGGCTTGGCACGATGGGCTACGGCCTTGGAGCCTGTATCGGCGCCAAAACAGCCATGCCGGATAAAATCTGCATTAATATTGCGGGAGACGGGTGTCTGCGCATGAATATGAATGAGCTGGCCACGGCGTCCAGGTACCGGATTCCCATCATAGAGGTAGTCATCAACAATCATGTGCTGGGAATGGTAAGGCAATGGCAGACTCTGTTTTATGAGAAGAGATATTCCCAGACCGTACTCAATGACAGTGTGGATTTCTGTATGGTGGCAAAGGGGCTTGGCTGCGAGGCCATCCGGGTAACGAAAAAGGAAGAAGTGGCAGATGCCATAAGCCGCGCCATCGAAATGAAAAAGCCTGTTCTGATCGAATGCGTAATCCCGGAGGATGACAAGGTATTTCCTATGGTTCCGGCAGGCGCACCCATCAGCGAGGTTTTTGACGCAACGGATTTGGAACATAAAAGATGAGAAAAAGAGTTGTTTTAAAGGGGATTGTAATTGCAGGTTTCATCATACTCTTGTCTATTGCGGGAATGTACCTGGGACTGGCCCGTTATTATGCAGGAGGCTTCAGCTATCAGACGTGGATCAACGGTATCTACTGCACCGGCAAGAGTGTCAATGAAGTAAATGAAGAACTTTTAAAACAGTGTTATTACACCGGGCTTACCATCATAGCAAGTGATGGTAAGTCTTATAATGTTCCTGCCGGTCAGGTAAATCTTTCCTTTGATTTCAGCGAAGCCCTGAGCCTGTATCTGGAGAGACAGAATCCATACCTGTGGATTGATAACCTGCTTGGAGATACGTCGGATCAGGAAATAGAGCCCGTATTGCGGTATGATACGCAGGCCTTTGAACAATTGATTGATTCCTTTTCCCTTTTTGACCAAAGGACAAACGCCCAGCGAAGGCTTGAAATTACGAAAGGAGAGGCCGGATATTCTCTCCTGGATGAGAGAAGGCATGTGCTGAATGAGGCAAAAACCAGAGAGGCCATCAAAAACGCCTTTGAAGCCGCCGAGCCCTTTCTTGACTTGGAGGAGAGCGGATGCTATGAGGATTTGGAACTGACGGACCGGATGGAAAGGGATATTGCACTGTGGGATAAGCTGAAAGTTTATCAGGAATGCGGGATCGTCTATCAATTCGGGGAGGAGACCTGTCCTGTGGATGCGGGGGTGGTATGCGATTTCCTCAAGCTGGATGAAAACGGGGATTTTGTTCTGGACGCTTCGGGAAACCTGTGTACGGATGAAGAAAAGGTTTACGCCTTTGTGGACCGCCTTTGCGACGAGTATGACACGGTAGGGAAAGCCCGCCGGTTTCAGGCTACCAGAGGGGATATTGTGACGGTGGAGGGCGGGATTTACGGCAATCAGATTGACCGGGAGGCGGAAAAGGAATATTTGCTGAATGCCTTCCTTGCCCGCAAAAAGGAGATCCACGAGCCGGTGTACAAACAGATGGCCGCCCGCCAGGGAAAGGACGACATCGGCGATACCTACATAGAAGTGGATATGACCAACCAGATGCTCTACTATTATGAAAAAGGAGATTTGAAAATTGAGACTCCGGTGGTGACCGGAAATACCAGCCTCAGAAGAGGGACACCTTCCGGCACCAATTATGTATACAGTAAAGAGCGAAACCGGATTCTGCGGGGAGAGGATTACGCCTCTCCGGTGAAATTCTGGATGCCTGTGAAAGGCGGAATCGGAATCCATGACGCTTCCTGGAGAAGCAAATACGGGGGCGAAATCTATAAGACAAACGGCTCTCACGGCTGTATCAATACGCCCTATAATGAGGTGTCAGCCCTCTACGATATGGTGGAGATCGGAACCCCCTGCGTGATGTTCTACTAAAATTTAGTTGACTAAAGTGCTAAATCGGTATAGAATAAAGCCGACGTATAAATGAGGAGGAGAATCATGGCCAGAGTATACAATTTTTCAGCAGGACCGGCCGTTTTGCCCGAGGAAGTTCTGAGGGAAGCGGCGCAGGAGATGTTAGATTACAAGGGATCAGGGATGTCCGTCATGGAGATGAGTCATCGCTCTAAGACCTATGACACGATTATAAAAGAAGCGGAAGCAGACCTAAGGGAGCTTATGAATATTCCGGATAATTATAAGGTGCTGTTTCTGCAGGGAGGGGCAAGCCTGCAGTTTGCCATGATTCCCATGAATCTGATGAAAAACCGCAAGGCAGCCTATATTGTCACGGGACAGTGGGCTAAGAAAGCTTATCAGGAGGCTAAGATTTACGGTGAGGCGGTTGAAGTCGCTTCTTCGGCGGATCAGACCTTTTCTTATATCCCGGACTGCAGCGATCTGTCCATTCCGGAGGATGCGGACTATGTCTATATTTGTGAAAACAATACCATTTACGGAACCAAGTTCAAAACCCTTCCGGACACCAAGGGACATACTCTGGTAGCGGACGTTTCTTCCTGCTTTTTGTCAGAGCCTGTGGATGTGAGCAGATACGGTGTGATTTACGGCGGCGTCCAGAAAAATGTGGGCCCTGCCGGCGTAGTGATCGTCATTATCAGGGAGGATCTGATCACAGAGGATACCCTTCCGGGAACGCCTACCATGATGAAGTACAAGATCCACGCGGACGCCCAGTCTCTGTACAATACGCCTCCGGCCTACGGCATTTATATCTGCGGCAAGGTCTTTAAATGGCTTAAGAAAAAGGGCGGCCTTTGCGCCATGAAGGAATATAACGAAAAGAAAGCCAAAATCCTGTACGATTTTCTGGATGAAAGCAAGCTCTTTAAAGGCACGGTAAGGAAAGAAGACCGTTCCCTTATGAATGTGCCCTTTATCACAGGGGATGAGGAACTGGATGCCAGGTTTGTGAAAGAGGCAAAGGAGGCAGGCTTTGAAAACCTGAAGGGACATCGCAGTGTGGGCGGTATGAGAGCCAGCATTTATAACGCAATGCCCATAGAAGGGGTGGAGAAGCTGGTTGCTTTTATGAGGGAATTTGAGAAGAGGAACAGCTAAAGGAGAAGCGGGATATGTTTCAGTATTATTGCTTAAATCCGATCGCACAGGTCGGACTGGATAAATTTACGGATGAGTTTACAAAGACAGAGGATGTCAACCAGGCAGAAGGAATTCTGGTAAGAAGCGCGGCCATGCATGACATGGAGTTTTCCGAAAATCTGCTTGCAGTGGCAAGGGCAGGGGCAGGCGTCAACAACATCCCTCTGGAAAAGTGTGCGGAAAAGGGAATCGTGGTGTTTAACACTCCCGGCGCCAATGCCAACGGCGTAAAGGAGCTTGTGATTGCCGGAATGCTCCTTGCCTGCAGAGATATTGTGGGCGGTATTAACTGGGTGGAATCGGCCAAAGAGGATGAAAATATTGCAAAGGCCGCGGAGAAAGAAAAGAAACGTTTCGCGGGCACGGAGGTGCAGGATAAGCGGCTTGGCATTATCGGCTTAGGAGCCATCGGCGTGAAGGTGGCCAATGTGGCAAAGCACATGGGAATGGAAGTATACGGGTACGATCCTTATGTTTCCGTGGACGCGGCGTGGAATTTGAGCCGTGATGTAAAGCATGTGCTCAATGTGGAGGAAATTTACGAGAGCTGCGATATTATCACAATTCATGTCCCTCTTCTTGACTCCACTAAAGGCATGATCGACAAAGAGGCCATCGGTAAGATGAAGGAGGGCGTGATTCTTCTGAACTTCGCAAGAGATCTGCTTGTGAAGGAGGAGGATGTGTTGGAAGGCATCAGGGAAGGCAGAATCCGGAAGTATGTTTCCGATTTCCCCAACCCCACCACGGCAGGGCAGGAGGGGTGCATTGTCATTCCCCATCTAGGCGCATCCACAGAAGAGTCGGAGGACAACTGCGCGAAGATGGCCGTAAAAGAAATGATGAATTATTTAAAGAACGGAAATATTGTCAACAGTGTCAATTATCCCAACTGTGATATGGGAATCTGCTCCCAGGCAGGGCGGGTAGCGATCTTTCACAAGAATATCGCCAACATGATTACCAAGTTCACCGCCTGCTTTGGCGATCAGGGTGTGAACATCACGGATATGACCAACAAGTCCAGGGGGGAAGTGGCCTATACAATGATTGACGTAGAGCAGCCGGTGGATGAGGATACGGTGAAAAAGCTGGCCTCCATCAACGGCGTGTTCCGGGTGAGAGTGGTGAAATAATACAGGTTTCATATGCTGCGGCACAAGTTTTCCTTACGATAAGCCGGCTCGCAGAGCGAGGCTGCGTTTGGTTTACAGCGCCGCAGCTTTTCTTTTGCAGGACTTGCGGTACGCGGAGGCGGTAATTCCGCAGCTCTTAAGAAAGCACTGTGCAAAGTAGCTCTGGGAGGAAAAACCGGAATACTGGGCAACTTCGGTGATGCTGTAATTCGTGTTGGCGAGAAGCTCCTTGCTGGCCTTGATGCGGGTCTGGCACAGATACCGGATGGGAGAGCAGCCGCAGTACATGGTGAAGGCATGTGCCATATAGTACTTGTTCAGATGGGAAATTCCGGCAAGGGAATCCAGAGTGATGTCCTGTACATAATTGGCCTCAATGTACCGTTTTATTTTGACGCATTCCTTACTGATCTGGAGGGAGGGCGTCACTTCAAAGGCGAAGTCTGTCCGGCGGATCAGCTTAATGATCAGCACTTCCAGAAGATTCTGACAGATGTGTTCGCAGTCCCTGCTTTTCTGCTCCATTTCCTCCAGCATAGTGTTCATATAAAAGAGCAGGTCTTTCTGCTCCCGGCTGCAGTTGAAAATGATGTGGTCTTTGTTTTCCTTAAAAGAAAAACTCAGCCCCTCCACCCCCAGAGTAATATATTCAAGGGGCTGATCGGGGGATGAGATTTCCGTATGGGAGATACCGGGATTGATGATGACAAAGTTATCTTTTTGGATGGTATATTCCAGATCCTCCACCAGAAAACTTCCGGCTCCCTCTTTTACATAAAATAACTCCGTAAAAGGATGGATGTGAGGCTGGCTGTGCCAGTCGTTTTCGTATCTGGAATGTGTAATGTAAAGAAGCCTGTTGGGCGCCGCTTCCTGGGCGGTATGATTGATCGGATAAATTGAAGTTCCCGTGGAAATCCACCTCCTTAACAATGGCTCTGAAAGCCCGGTCTGAAAAATTTAGTTTCATAAAAATGTATCGCAGAGCGGTAAAAAAGCAGGATACAAATCAGCCGGAAAACACGGCAGATGATATAGACAAAATGTATAAAAATTAAATTTGTACATAGTTATTATGCAAATAAAGTCAAATGAAAAAAGAAAAAAGGAAAAATTTTTATACAAATAAATCATATCATAATTGCGGATGGAAAGCAAGATATATAAAAAACGAAGCAAGATATAGATTGTTTTGCCGTATGTACATGATATAATAGACTCAGGAATCAGGCATCTGCGCAAGCTGTCGCGCTGTATGTTTTAGGATTTCGCAAAGCAATTTGAAAGGGAGGTAATTGCTATGAAATTGAAAAAGGTTTTATGTATCCTGACGGCTGCCATGATGGTGATGGGCGTAACGGCCTGTGGCGGAAACGGTGGAAAAACCGATGAGGGAGCAAGCGCACCGGAGACAAGCACCGAGGATACAGGCAGCACGGAGGATGAGAGCACTGCGGCGGATGAGGCCGAGGGTGAGGAAGCTGAAAGCGAGACGGATACCAGCGCTAATGCAGGCGAGGGCGCAGCTCTCACCGGAACCCTGAAGGTAGCGGCAGTGGAGACGGCTTATGGTGCAGATATGTGGAGCGAGGTCTGCGCCGCTTTTGAGAGCAGTCATGAGGGAGTTACCATAGAGCTTACCGTGGACAAGAAGCTGGAGGATGTGATCACTCCTGAGATGAAGTCCGGGGTCTATCCCGATGTGATCCTGCGTGCGGTTGGCGCAGAGTCCGGTTTGACCGAGACCTTTGTGAAGGATAACAATCTGGTGGAACTGACGGATGTGCTGGCCATGACGGTTCCGGGCGAGAGCGTTACCGTAGGCGACAAGATTTTACCGGGCTTTGTGGAGAACTCCATCTGTAATCCTTACGGCGACGGAAAAACCTATCTGATGCCTATGTTCTACGGCCCCTGCGGACTGTTCTATGATCAGGGCCTGTTCACGGCAAAAGGCTGGGAAGTTCCCGAGACATGGGATGAAATGTGGGAGCTTGGCGACAAGGCAAAGGAAGAGGGAATCGCGCTCTTTACTTATCCTACAGCCGGATACTTTGACGCATTCTTCTATGCGCTGCTTCATGAGAGCATGGGAAACGACAAGTTCCAGGAAGCTTTGAGATACGGCGAGGGAATCTGGGATACCCCGGAGGCACAGACGGTATTCGACATCATTGAGAAGCTGGCAAGCTACACGGAGTCTACCACTCCTGCCAATGCCAACGACAATGATTTCCAGAAGAACCAGCAGCTCATCCTGGACGACAAGGCATTATTCATGCCCAACGGAAACTGGGTAATCGGCGAGATGGCAGAAGCGCCCAGAGCAGAAGGCTTTGAGTGGGGATTTACAGCACTTCCGGCAGTGACAGCAGGCGGAGAGAGAGCTTCCTATTCCTTCTTTGAGCAGGTATGGATGCCAGCAGGCGCAGAAAATCAGGATCTCGGAAAAGAATTTATCGCTTTCCTTTATTCTGACGCAGCAGCAGAAATCTTTGCAAAGAGCAACGCTGTTCAGCCCATCCAGGGTATGACAGACAAGCTTGAGGGAGATAATAAGCTGTACTACTCTATCTATGACAATGGTGCGGTAGCCGTTATGGATGCCTTTGCCGCAACTGATGCGGTAGAGGGAATTACCACCCGTTCAACCTTCTTTGACCCGGTGAACTCTTTGGTAACCGGCGATAAGACAAAGGAAGACTGGGTAAACCAGATCAAGTCTGACAGCGACGCATTAAGAGCAGCTTTAAAAGAATAAAAGTATTGCAGCAATGTGAAGCAAAAAGGTGAAAGTGGCTGGTGAGAGAGGTTCTCGCCGGCCATTTTTCCTCAAAGGAACAAGTGAGCATCACTTTTTTCAGGGGGTATTGCATGAAGAAAAAAAGAAGAAGCGGGTTTATTATTGCCTGCACAGCGCCTGCCATAATCCTGTTTATCATTTTTATGATTATTCCCACCATAGACGTGTTCCGCATGTCTTTGTATAAATGGGGCGGTTATACGGCAGAAAAAACATTTGTGGGGTTTGAGAATTTCAAAAAGCTCTCCCAGAACCCCAAATTTTATCAGGCGTTCCAGAACAGTATTTTGCTGATCGTGATTGTAACGCTGGTGACATTTTGTTTTTCGCTGGTATTTGCATCCATTCTCACCAGAGAAAAAATCAAGGGACAGAATTTTTTCCGTATCGTGTTTTATATACCGAATATTCTCTCCGTTGTAGTCATCAGTGCGATCTTTTCCGCAATTTACGACCCGAACCAGGGACTTTTAAACAGTTTCTTAAGTTTGTTCCGGGGAGGAGAGGATCCCATTCTTTGGCTGGGCAGCCAGAAGCTGGTAATTTACAGCGTGGCCATTGCCATGGTATGGCAGGCCGTAGGATATTATATGGTAATGTATATGGCAAGTATGGCGAATGTGCCGGAGAGCCTTTATGAATCGGCCTCGTTAGAGGGAGCCGGGAGAGTGAGCCAGTTCTTTTCCATCACACTTCCTCTTGTGTGGACCAATATCCGTACGACCCTGACCTTCTTTATTATCAGTACCATCAATATGAGCTTCCTTATGGTAAAGGCCATGACCAACGGCGGGCCGGACGGAGCGTCCAATGTATTCCTAAGCTATATGTATCAGGAGGCGTATACCAATTCCTCCTATGGCTACGGTATGGCCATCGGCGTGACGGTATTTATATTTTCCTTTGCGCTTGCGGGTATCCTGAACGCAGTAACCAAACGTGATGAAATCGAATTTTAACAGGAAGGAGCATGGTTATCAATATGAAAAAAGAAAACGGACAATTTGGCGCAAGTCCTAAAATTGTGAAGGTTTTTATCTATCTGGTGCTGGCCCTTCTGGCAATCACGATCCTGGTTCCGGTGGCGTGGGTGTTTGTGGCTTCCATCAAGGAAAATTCCGAATTTTACAGAAACCCCTGGACCATTCCCCAGGGCTTCCACTATCAGAACTTTGTAGATGCATGGCAGACGGCGAATATGGGCGAATATATGCTCAAGTCCGTCATAGTGACGGCTATGGCGCTGTTTCTTTTGGTGGTGATCGCCCTGCCTGCCTCCTATGTGCTGGCGAGGTTCAAGTTTAAGAGCAAGGCCATCTGGAACACGCTTTTTATGGGGGGACTGTTCATCAATGTAAACTACATTGTAGTGCCCATTTTCCTGATGCTGAATAACGGGGATATGTTTTTGCGGAAGGTGACGGGGAATCCCTTCTTTTTAAACAACCTGTTCATTCTGGCTCTGGTCTATGCGTCCACGGCCCTTCCGTTTACCATCTATCTGCTTTCCGGCTATTTCAAGTCCCTGGCAAGAGATTATGAGGAGGCGGCTTATGTGGACGGGGCGGGATATACTTACACCATGGTGCGCGTGATTATCCCTATGGCCAAACCCAGTGTGGTGACGGTGATTCTGTTTAATTTCCTGGCTTTCTGGAATGAATATATTATTTCCATGACATTACTTACCAAGCAGGATTTAAAGACCCTGCCGGTAGGACTCATGAATCTGATGGCGGCGCAGAAATCCGCCGTACAGTACGGACAGCTTTATGCAGGTCTGGTGATCGTTATGCTTCCCACGCTGATTTTGTACATGTGTGTACAGAAGAAGCTGACCCAGGGTATGACCATGGGCGGACTGAAAGGATAGGAGGGAGAAGATGAACGAATTTACAAAGAAAATCATCATCGGAATTGTGATCTTTGTGGTTTTTGTGGTGTGTGTGGCCCTTGTGGTGGCAGGGCAGAGAAATATCGGCCCCTCCGGCCTTTTTACGCAGATGGCGGGACTTGCCGGACTGATCATTTTGCTGTGGCTTTATAACAGGCAATACAAATAAAGAGTGAATATGAAACCTTGAAAGGAGCGGCTGTTACTATGTATGAAAAAGGACGTGTCACAATACCAACCGATATGGATGTGATCCAGGACACTATCAGGCTTTCACAGAAGTGGGGGGCTGACGCGGTGCGCGACTGTGACGGAACCAGTTTTCCGGTAGAGCTTAAGGATGCAGGGCTTAAGGTGTATGCAACCTATTATACCACCCGCAAGGACAACGACTGGGCAAAGGCCAACCCGGATGAGATCCAGCAGATGTATTTGATGACGCCGGTGTATACGGCCTCGGGGGAGGAGCTTCGCATTTTACTGATGAAGGGACTTTATAAGGATATGCTCACGCCCAATACCAGAGACGATATTACCAGATGGTGGGAGGTGGTTGACAGGAGCACAGGGAAGGTGGTACCTGTTTCTGACTGGCATTATGACGAAGAAAAGGGAGAGGTTGTGGTGAAGAGTATCCCTTTCCATGACTATACGGTGAGCTTTCTGGCCTACATCATGTGGGATCCGGTACACATGTACAATGCCCTTGTGAATGAATGGCAGGGAGTGGAGCATCAGATCACCTTTGACGTGAGGCAGCCCAAAACCCATGCCTATACTTTGGAAAGGCTGCGGAAATTCATTGAGGAACATCCTTATGTAAATGTGCTTCGTTTTACCACATTTTTCCATCAGTTTACCCTGGTGTTTGACGAGCTGGGAAGGGAAAAATATGTGGACTGGTATGGCTATTCCGCTTCCGTGAGCCCTTATATCTTAGAGCAGTTTGAGAAGGAGGCGGGCTACCCATTCCGCCCGGAGTATATTATTGACCAGGGGTATTATAACAATCAGTACCGAATCCCGTCAAAGGAGTTTCAGGATTTTCAGGCTTTTCAGAGAAGGGAAGTCCGAAAGATTGTCAAGGAGATGGTGGATATTACCCATGAATGCGGTAAGGAAGCCATGATGTTTTTGGGAGACCACTGGATCGGCACAGAGCCCTTTATGGGGGAGTTTAAGGAAATGGGATTGGATGCTGTGGTGGGAAGTGTGGGGAACGGTTCCACTCTGCGGCTGATCAGTGACATTGAAGGGGTATCGTATACGGAAGGAAGATTTCTGCCTTACTTCTTCCCGGACACATTCCATGAAGGGGGAGATCCGGTGAAGGAGGCCAAGGTGAACTGGGTCACCGCAAGACGGGCAATCCTGCGCAAGCCCATCGACAGGATCGGCTATGGAGGGTACTTAAAGCTGGCCCTGGATTTCCCGGAGTTTGTGGACTATGTGGAGTCTGTCTGCAGCGAGTTTCGGGAGCTGTATGACAACATCAAGGGCTGTGTGCCTTACTGCGTAAAGAGAGTGGCGGTGCTCAACTGCTGGGGCAAAATGAGGGCCTGGGGCTGCCATATGGTGCATCACGCTATTTACTTTAAGCAGAACTACTCCTACTCGGGAGTGATCGAGGCTCTCTCAGGGGCGCCCTTTGACGTGAAGTTTATCAGCTTTGAGGACATTAAGGAAAATCCAGGTATCTTAAAGGAAATCGACGTGCTGATCAACGTGGGGGATGCGGACACGGCCCACACGGGAGGCGAGTGGTGGTGCGACCCGGAGATTTCCTGTGCGGTAAAGCAGTTCGTCTATGAAGGCGGCGGTATCATCGGTGTGGGAGAGCCCTGTGCTCATCAGGCCAACGGCCATTTCTTCCAGCTTGCCAATGTTTTCGGCGTGGAGGAGGAGAGAGGCTTTACCCTGGGCTACGATAAGTACAACTGGGAGGGCCACAGCCATTTCATCACAGAGGACGTAAAGGGCGAGGTGGACTTCGGGGAAGGCAAGAAGAATATTTACGCCCTGGAGGGGACTACGGTTTTGGTATCGAACAGCGCCTTGGGGGAAAAGGAGGTGCAGCTTGCGGTAAACAGCTTTGGAGAGGGCCGTGCCGTGTACATCAGCGGGCTTCCCTACAGCTTTGAAAACAGCAGGCTCTTATACCGGGCCGTTCTCTGGAGCGCGGGGGAGGAAGAAAACCTTCGCAAGTGGTTTTCGGATAATTACAATGTAGATGTCCACGCTTATCCCGAAAACGGAAAATACTGCGTGGTCAACAACACTTATGAGCCTCAGAGTACCGTTGTGTATAAGGACGACGGGAGCAGCTTTGGGCTGGAGTTGGATGCCAATCAGATTGTTTGGTATGAAATATAATGGAAAGCAGGCTTTGTCCTGTTGAAAAAAGCTGCCTTTTGGCAGCTCTTTTTCAGCGGGTAAAATCCTCAAGCCCGTTTTCGGTTAATTCCTCTTTCAGCATAGCGTTTTCTTTAGCGGAAACAATACTTGCGAGATCCATATATTTGATAAAAATATCCTCCAGCGCAAGCCCCTTTTCCGCAGCAATTTCCTCCATAACCGGCTTTAACTTCTCAAGCTGGTAGGAAATGCGGGTTTTCTGGGGATCGATGTCGCCCAGTACCTTTTCCGCGTAAGCATTGATACGGTCAAGCATCTGCAGCTCTTCCCGGCTCAGGGAAGCGTCGGGGGAGGAAGAATGATTGGAATGAAACATATTTTTCTCCTTTTCTGTCCGGATTAAGTAAATAATTTATTTGCTCTGGCCATTGTATCACTTTCTATCCCATTTTTCCATATCTGCCGGAAAGATCATCCGGGTTTTGTCACTTTCCTGCATCAGACAGGAGCATTTACGCTTGTGTTATTTGGATATCTTTGCTAAAATAATACATAAGAAATGTCCCTTATTGATGGAAATTGGACATAAAACAATATCCTTAAGGCCAACAGGCGTTTGAGGACATACTATCCCAAAATGGAGGTAAGATTATGAATAACAGACTGTACAAGCTAATGAATTGGCCAAGGATTGAAGGGATTATCTATTCGGAGGAGGATCGGCCCCATGAAATTTTAGGGCCTCATATTGTGGGCAAGAGCGTATTATTTCAGACTTTCCAGCCGGGAGCCGGGAAGGTCTCGCTGATCACAGAGGACGGGAAAAAGACGGAAATGGAAATGGTGGACGAGGCCGGCTATTTTGCCGCGCTTGTGGCGGGAAAAATTCCTGACCGCTATGAATATGAGATCTGCCGCGGGGAAGAAACCGTTTTACAAAAGGATGCCTATCGGTATCAGACCGGTTTGTCAGCCAAGGATATTGAGAAGTTTAATGCAGGTATCCACTACACGATCTATGAAAAGCTGGGCGCTCACTTTATGACCATCGACGGTACGGAGGGGACTTTTTTTGCCGTCTGGGCGCCAAATGCCCTGCGCGTCAGTGTGGTTGGGGATTTCAACCATTGGGACGGACGGCTCCATCAGATGACAAGGAACCCGGAGGGAGGCATTTTTGAAATTTTTATCCCCGATGTGAAACCGGGAGAATGTTATAAATTTGAGCTTAAGGTGAAAGGCGGTCTGACCTATCTCAAAGCGGATCCTTATGCCTTTGGCCAGCAGCTGAGGCCGGATACGGCTTCTGTCGTCCGTGATTTCCAATATGTCTGGAAGGACGGAAAATGGATGAAGGACAGAGAAAAGCGCCAGCAGGAAAATGCGCCGGTCAGCGTTTATGAAATGTATCTGGGCTCTTTTAAGAGAAACAGGGAAACCAACGATTATTTAAATTACAGGGAACTGGCTCCGGAGATCGCCAAATATGCAAAGGAGATGGGATATACCCATGTGGAACTGATGCCTGTGATGGAGCATCCTCTGGACGCTTCCTGGGGGTACCAGGTAATCGGATATTATGTGCCCACCGCAAGATACGGCACCGCGGAGGATTTTATGTTCCTGGTGGATACGCTGCATCAGGCGGGAATCGGTGTGATCCTGGACTGGGTTCCGGCTCATTTTCCAAGAGATACTTACGGGCTTTCACAGTTTGACGGTACCGGGCTGTATGAACATGCGGATCCCAGGCAGGGGTCCCATCCTCATTGGGGAACCCTGATCTATAATTACGGACGTCCCCAGGTTTCCAACTATCTGATTGCCAATGCTCTGTACTGGGTGGAAAAATACCACGTGGACGGAATCAGAATGGATGCGGTGGCTTCCATGCTTTATCTTGACTATGGCAAGCAGGAGGGGCAGTGGGTTGCCAATATTTATGGCGGCAACGAAAATTTAGAGGCCATGGAGCTTTTGAAGCATTTAAATTCCGTGATGAAAAAGCGTAATCCGGGGGTTTTGATGATTGCCGAGGAGTCCACTGCATGGCCGAAGATCACCAGCAAGGTGGAAGAGGACGGTCTTGGTTTTGACCTGAAATGGAATATGGGCTTTATGAATGATTTCCTTTCCTATATCGGCTATGATCCCTATTTCAGGGCCCATCACCACAATGAGCTGACCTTCAGCATGGTCTATGCTTACAGCGAGAATTTTATGCTGGTGTTCTCCCATGATGAGGTGGTTCATGGAAAAGCTACCCTGATCGGGAAGATGCCGGGCGTGATCGAGGACAAATTTGCCAATCTTCGTCTCACCTATGCTTATATGATGACTCATCCGGGCAAGAAGCTGCTGTTTATGGGTCAGGATATTGCGGAATTCAAGGAGTTTGACGAGACCAGGGAAACGGAATGGGGCCTGCTCTCTTATGAGCCTCATAAGGGCGTTCATCAGTTGGTAAAGGATCTGAACGCCTTATATAAAGAAAAGCCGGCGCTCTACGCCATGGATACCAGACCGGAGGGATTTGAGTGGATCAATTGCATTTCTCCTGAAAAGTGTATGGTTTCTTTCCTGCGAAAGACAGATAAGATAAAAGAGACTTTGGTCGTGGTGGCAAATTTTGCCAACCTGGAACAGGAGTTTACTATTGGCGTACCCTATGAGGGCAAATATAAGGAAGTGCTCAATACAGACGCCAAATGCTATGGCGGCCTCGGACGCGTTAACGGACAGGCCGTATTTGTGGAGGAAGAGGAAACAGACGCAAAACCCTATTCCTTTAAGATGACCAGCGCTCCCTTGTCTGTCAGCATCTTTTCTTATGTGCCTTATACCGCCAAAGAAAAACAAATGATTGCCAAAAAGAAGGCAAGACTGGAAGCTGAAGCAAAGGCGGAAAAAGCCAGGCTGGAGGCCGAGCAGGCAAAGGCGGACGCACTGAAAGCCAAGGAAGAGGCCGAACGGGCCATGCGGCAGGCCGCAGAGGCTGAGGCCAGGGCGAAGGAAGCCGAAAAACGGGCGGAGAAGGAAATCCAAAAAGCCCGTGAGGAATTATCCAAAGCGGAGGAAATCCGCAGGGAAGAGGAAATATGTTCACAGGCAGCAAAGGCGAAATAAGAGGATATGTGCCTGCACCGCAAAATGCGCGGGTTACGGAAAGACACAGGTAATATTATGCTTGAGAATGAAATGAATCCGGGAGTGATAGAGGAGTTTCTGGCGCAGCTCCCGGAAAAAGCCTTTCATTTAGGGCTTCGGGTGGCTCTTGCCGCTTTGGCCTTTGCCATCGGGATGCAGTTGATCAAACTGGTCAGAGGCATTTTAAAGAGAACCCTTACCAGAAGCCATATTGACAGCAGCGCGGTACATTTCATCGATTCCTTTGTAAAGTTCAGTATGTATTTCGTGCTGATCCTGATGATTGCCTCCGGGCTGGGAGCGGATGCGGCCAGCATCCTTGCCCTTTTGGGCTCGGCCAGTGTGGCTGTGGGTCTGGCTGTCCAGGGAAGCCTGAGCAATCTGGCCGGAGGCGTTCTTTTGCTTGTTTTGAAGCCCTTTACCGCAGGGGATTATATCAAGGACGCCCAGGGGAACGAAGGGACGGTGGAGGCGGTGGATATTTTTTATACCCAGCTCGTGACCCCGGACAACAGAATGGTGGTTTTGCCCAACGGGACGCTGGCCAACGGAACCATCACGAATTTCACCCTGCGGGGCGAGCGGCGGTTCGATATTCCGGTTGCCATTTCGTACGGGGATGACATCAGAAAAGCCAAAGAGGTGATCGAAGGGATCTTAAAAGAGGATGCTTCCGTTTTGAAGGAGCGGGAAATTGCAGTTTTCGTGGATTCTTTAGGCGACCACGGGGTCAATTTATATGCCAGGGGCTGGGCTCTTACGGCGGATTTCTGGCCCGCCAAATGGCGCATCACGGAGCAGATCAAATATGCGCTGGATGAGGCCGGGATTTCCATCCCCTATTGGCAGATGGATGTGCATGTGGATCAGGGGTGAGGCTGCCAGGTGTCAGAAAATGAATCGACTTTCCTGTCTGTCTATGCTATACTGAATGTGACACAATGATAGGTTTCATAATCTGGTCTGGAGGTGATAATGTGCCATCTGCTAATTTGGAAATAATGCAAAGAGCGCTTGACGATTTTGCTAAAGTACAAAGACGCATGATTTTAGCAAAAAAAGAAAATGCTGCTGAAACATACGAGGATTAAAAAAAAGAGTATAAAACATTAAAGGCTTTGCTAAATGTGTCGGGTGTAAACCTTACAGAACTAGACGAGATCAAGGAGTAGAATTTCCCTTTATTTGTTTCAGATGATTTTATGCGTTTAGGGAACGGTGTCTATCGGTGGTATAATTGGTTTCTTGATCAGCGTAGCAATTGTGAAAGTAAGAAAAAAGGTTTGAGTTAAAAAAGAGCCGGGATGTCATGTCCTGGCTCCTATCTGTTTATTCTGCTGTTTTGTCAGTTCCTTCCACATTATCCAAAGCATATTCAATTAATTTGATAGAAATAAGTATGGGATTGCGGTATTCTGTTGAAGATATATGTTCTGTATATTGGGATTTGAGATGCAAACAGGGGTGGAGGCTCACAAAATGGCAGAGAGTCAAAATATTGAATGGAAAGAATCGTGGCGTGACGAATATCTTAAATGGATATGCGGATTTGCAAATGCACAGGGCGGCAAAATTTATATTGGAACACGAGATGATGGGACGGTAATTGGAGTTCGTAATTCAAAAAAGCTGTTAGAGGATATTCCCAATAAAATTCAATACAAATTGGGAATTATGGCAGATGTGAATCTGCTTACTAAGGTGGACTGGATTATATTGAAATTGTCGTTAGTCCGTGGGCGTTTCCCGTCAACTATGATGGAGAATACCATTATAGAAGTGGCAGTACAAAACAGATGTTGCGGGGAAATGCATTGACGAATTTTTTAATGTCAAAGACTGGATTGAAATGGAATGCAGAGACAATATCTAATATTGGGGTAGATGATTTAGATCAGGAAAGCTTTGATATTTTTAGAAGAGAAGCTTTGCGAAGTGGGCGAATGACAAAAGAAGATTTGGATATTGCGAATGTCGAGCTGTTGGAAAAAATGGATTTAGTAGTAGGAGAAGATATTGTAGTCTGTGATAAAGGAAGAAAATGGCTGTCAATCTTGCCACAGGATGATTGGTATTGGATGATTTATATTTAGATTTAGTAGTTTATCCGGATGGGACCATTATAGTTGATGATATGGACGAACTAGAAGAAGCATTATCAAAGAAGGATATTACGCAAGAACAATTTAATCTTGCAGTCGAAACAAGTCATAGATTGCAACGAGGAATGTTAAGTAATATTTCTTCGTTTATGGAATATACAAAAAGGTGCTGTGAAATGATTAGGAAATTGCGGGATTGATAAATGGAAGTGATATAATCAAGGTAAAATTTGTGCAGTTATAAATTAGATAAGTGAAAAGGGATAGAAAAATTGTGTAAAAATTGTACTTGCAAATTTTGGCGACAGCCTTTATAATAAAAATCGATGCTACTGTGGCTCAGTTGGTAGAGCAGCTGATTCGTAATCAGCAGGTCAGGGGTTCGAGTCCCCTCAGTAGCTTTTTGGAAGCTGGTGATCACCGGCTTTTTTTGTATACACAGGGTCGCATAAGGAAAATAGCTGTTGAAGCAACACACACCCGCGCGGGTGTGTGGGGAGATAATAAAGTTAGCATCTGTCACGAAATACCGGAAAGGAACAACCGAAAATGACCTACGACTGTCTGATCATAGACGATGAAAAAATGCTGGCGCAGAGTACGGCGGAATATTTCAATCTCTTTGGGGTGAATACTGCGCTTGCCTACAGCGCTTCGGACTGCAGGGATTTTTTCAGGGAAAATACGGCAAGGTTGCTTTTGCTGGATATTAATCTCGGGGACGGCAGCGGCTTTTCGCTGTGCAGGGAACTGAGAAAAACCACGGAAATTCCCATTCTGTTTATCTCGGCGCGAACCAGCGACGACGACAAAATCATTGCCCTCAGTATCGGCGGCGATGACTATATCCAAAAGCCCTATTCCCTCGGCGTCCTTCTGGCAAAGGTCAAGGTGGTACTGAAACGGTATGGAAGCAGGGAGCCGCAGGGGTATGCCGACGATCATTTGACGGTGGATTTCCAAACGAGAGAGGTTTTTGTGGACGAGAGGCCTGTAAAGCTGACTTCTCTTGAATTTCGGCTGCTGTCCTGCCTGATTCAAAATGAGGGGCGGGTGCTTTCCAAGCAGGAGCTTTTTGAAAAGGTGTGGGAGGATAAATTCACAGGGGACGGAACGCTGAATGTGCATATCCGCAAAATACGGGAGGCCATCGAAAAGGATCCGGGCAATCCCGCGTATATCATTACGGTTTGGGGCGACGGTTATCGGTTTACAGGGAAGAAAGCATGAAACAAAATTTTTTCAGAGCGTTTCTGTTCCTGTTTCTTGCGGAACTTGCGGCTCTTGCATGGCTTGCGCTTTCCCGGGAAGAAAGGGCGCAGGAGCGGGTGGCGGTCAATGAAATAGTAAAAACAGTGCAAAAGGACTGGAACTCTCTTGAAAAGCACCGCAACCTCACCCCTCTTGACTATGTGGTGGCCGACCGGGAGGGGAGGGTTCTCTATCGAACCAGAGAAGGACTGAGTGAGACCATAAACGACGCAATTCGCCACAAGGATACGATTCTGGACATTGAAATTGACGGTACGGCTGTGGGCAAAATCATTATATACAACGACGATATCCGGGTTTTCCGCCGGGAAAAGCAGGTTGCCATACTGGCTGTCCTGGCACTGATGCTCCTGCAGGGCGGAATCTGTGCGGGGTACTTTTTCTATTTGCAGCGCGTGATTGTAAGGCCCTTTGGCAGGATGAAGGATTTTGCGGAGCGCATCGCGGGGGGCAATCTGGATCTTCCGTTGGAAATGGATCGGCAAAATCTCTTCGGGGCGTTTACCGAAAGCTTTGATCTAATGCGCTCTGAACTGAAAAAGGCAAGGATCGCCGAGGCAAAGGCGAATGAGAGCAAAAAGGAACTGGTGGCAAAGCTTTCTCATGACATCAAAACGCCGGTGGCAAGCATCAAGGCGGCCTCAGAGGTGGGCGCGGCTCTTTCGGCCACGGAAAAAGACAGGGAGAATTACGAGCAGATCATCCAAAAAGCAGATCAGATCAATACCCTGGTCACGAATCTGTTTTCCGCCACGCTGGAAGAACTTCATGAGCTTTCCGTAACGCCCACGGAGTTAAAAAGCGGGGAACTGCGGGAGTTGCTTGAAAGTGCCGATTACCTGCACCAGGCTGTGATACCGCCTCCTCCCGCCTGCCTGTTGTCAGCGGACAGGCTTCGGCTGCAGCAGGTATTCGATAACCTTTTTGCCAATTCCTATAAATATGCAGGAACGAAGATAGATGTGGCGTTTTGCATGGAAGAGGGTTATCTGACGGTCAGCATCGAGGACTTTGGCGGAGGCGTGGAGGCATCGGAACTGCCGCTTTTGAAGGAGAAGTATAAGCGGGGCAGCAATGCGGGGAAGGTCGAGGGGGCCGGGCTCGGGCTGTATATTGCCGATTATTGCATGGAGAAAATGGAGGGAGCGCTTTGGATTACAAACGGCCCTGCCGGACTGAGGGCAGACGTCCGGATCCGGCTTTGCAGCGGAAGTTAAGGGAACTTTAAGGATTTAAGGGATTTTTAAGGATTTCAAAAGGATATTTAAGGATTTTGTAAAGACAGTTAAGGAGGAAAAAAAGAAAATAGAACGTGTAAGAAAGGAGTGTACTTCATATGAGAGAAACTTTATTAAAGACCGAAAAGTTAAGCAAATCCTTTTCCAATGGCGGAGCCATGCAGCACGTTCTGAAAAATATCGATCTGGAACTGTATCAGGGCGACTTTACCGTCATCATGGGGGCAAGCGGAGCTGGAAAGTCCACGCTCTTGTACGCCCTGTCGGGAATGGATACGCCCACCCTGGGGACCATTACCTTTGGGGATCAGGTGATTTCCGATTTGAACTCCGACGGGCTTGCGGTGTTTCGGCGCCGCCACTGCGGGTTTGTTTTCCAGCAGATTTATCTGATCGACGGCATGAGCGTCATGGATAATGTGCTTTCCGCCGGGCTTCTCGTAAGCAAAGATAAAAACGCGCTTCTGGCGCGGGCAAAGGAGCTGTTCCAGGCGGTGGACATTCCAGAGGAAACCCAAAGAAAGTTCCCGGCACAGCTCTCGGGCGGGGAAGCCCAGCGGGTGGGAATCGTCCGGGCGCTGATCAATCTGCCGGAAATCCTTTTTGCCGACGAGCCTACGGGGGCGCTCAACAGTAAGACGGGGCTGGATGTGCTCGACACCCTTACCCGGTTTAACGAACAGGGCCAAAGCGTGGTGATGGTCACCCACGATATGCGCTCCGCCCGCAGGGGCAACCGTATTCTTTATTTAAAGGACGGCGTGATTCTGGGAGAGTGCAATCTGGGAATTTATGTTCCCGGCGATGCCAAAAGGCATGAAAGGCTTTCCGGCTTTTTACAGGAAATGGGGTGGTAGTATGAGAAAAAGCATATTGATTGCCCGTTCCAATATCCGAAAAGCCAAAGGCCAGACGGCCTCCATTTTTGTCCTGATCCTGCTGGCCGCCCTTATGCTCAATCTCTGGCTCATGCTTTCCATGGACTACAAGGCCAACTTTGACAGATACCATGATAAATTCCATGACGGGCATGTCACCCTGTCGGCGGACGGGGGCAACGGGGAGCTGGAAAGCTTTCTGACCAGGACGCTGGATGAGAATGACCGCGTGGAGGAATACACTTTAGAGTCCTGTATGCACATGGTCGGCAGCTTTCCTTATAACGGCGGAGATATCAACAGTTGGTTTGTGATTCTGGAAAAGCAGGCAGCCCTCAGCCGCCCCATCGGCAAAATAGAAATCCTGGAGGAGGGGTCACTTACAAGCGGCGTCTATCTGCCGCTGCTCTACAAATCAGATGAGATTGCGGTAGGCAAGACCGTTGAGATCAACATCGGGAGCCATAAAGAAACCTATACTGTCTGCGGTTTTTTTAACAGCATCATGATGGGTTCCCATAACTGTGTCATGATGGAAATGGTGCTGAGCGGGGATAAGTATGCAGAGCTGGCAGATAAGGGCTATGTGCCCCGGGCCGCGCTGTGCTCGGTGCGGCTTAATGACAGGTCGGAAAACCTAAATTTTGAGGCGGAACTCAAAAGCCGGGTTTCAGAGCAGTACCCTAATATCACCATGATGAGCAACTGCTACAATATCGTTTCCCAGTCACGTTATATTTCGCAGATGATCTGCTGCGGGATTCTCAGTGCCATGGCTTTTTTCGTACTTTTGATCGCGCTTGTGGTTATCGTCTCAAATATCATGAATTATATCCAGGTGAGCATGAAAAATCTCGGCGTGCTCAAGGCCGAGGGCTATACCTCGGGCCAGTTGATCCGCGCTTTATTGTTTCAGTTTTTGAGCCAGACCTTTCTGGCCGCCGTGGCTGGCATGGGGCTTTCTTACCTTTTGTTCCCCACCGTCAACGCCATGATGATCACACAGACAGGCATTCCTTACGCCATGTGCTTTTTGCCGCTGCCCTTTTTCCTTTCCCTTGGAGCTCTGTCCCTGGCCGTCTGTCTTTCCGTATGGCTTGCTGCACGCAAAATCAGGAAAATAGAGCCGATCGCCGCTCTTCGCAGCGGCATCCCGACACACAATTTCAAGCGCAATCACATGCCCCTTGAAAAGACAAAGGCGCCCCTGCACCTTGCCCTTGCGCTGAAAACCATGCTTTCCGGGGTGAAGCACAATCTTACGGTCTGCATTACCATGCTTGTGCTTTCCCTTGTGGTGGTATTTTCCGGCCTGATGAGAGAAAATATGATTGTGGATATGACGCCCTTTTTGAATCTGATTGTGGGCGAGACTGCGGATAGCTGCATCAGCGTACAGGCCGATGCCGAGAAGGAGTTTTTAGCCCAAATGCAGAAGGATAGCAGGGTGGAAAAGGCCTATCTGTATCACTCGCTGAACGTCTCCCATACGGGCGGCGCGGAACTGATGGCAACCCTCTGCGGAGATTTCTCTGAGGTGAACAATCAAACTATCGTGTATGAGGGAAGGGCTCCGAAATACGACAACGAAATCGCAGTCGCCGGAAAATACGCAAAAGAAGAGGGATTTGAGATCGGCGATGAAATCGGGATCACCGCAAACGGCAATCAGGAAATCTACCTGATCTGCGGCTTTACCCAGATTTCCAACAATCTTGGCAGGGACTGCCTGTTCACACGGGAAGGGTATGAGCGGTTAGGAGCACTCACCCATACGAACTACTATATCAACCTTGTGAACGGAACCGATATTGACGCATTCAACCTGGAAATCAAGGAAAAATTTGGCGACAGGGTTTATTCCACCATAAACATCCGTACCACGATAGAGGGCACTGCGGGCGTTTATGTTTCGCTGATGAAGATGATCGTAATTGCAATCCTTGTGTTCTCAGCCGTGATTATCGCCTTTGTGCTGTATCTGCTGGTGCGCACCATGCTCAACAACAAGCAGCGCGATTACGGCATCCTGAAAGCCCTTGGCTACACCACGGGAGAACTTATCCTGCAGACCGCATTGTCCTTTATGCCCACCACCATTTTATCCGCCGCAGTGGGACTGAGTGTGTGCAGCCTGATCATCAGGCCGCTGACCGCACTGTTTTTAAGCGGAATCGGGATTGTAAAATGCACTTTCACGGTTCCTGTGGGCTTTATCGCGGCGGCCGGGGTGGTGCTGGTGTTATTCACCTTTGGGATGGCGTGCCTGTTGTCCGTGAAGATCAGGAGGATTACGCCGAAGGCGCTGCTGACAGAATAAGGAACGGACGGCTATTGCATTTTGATGACAGGAAAGGGCGGATTTCCCGGCAGAGCCCTGATAATCGAATAGACTTTGCATCTGAGTTGTGGTACACTGGGTTTGTAACAATAAACCCATCATCGCAACTCAGAAAGCGGGGTGATCCTATGCCATCTGGTATTGAGGTAACGAAACAGGCGCTTGAGGATTTTGCAAAAGTGCAAAGGCGTATGCTGCTTGCAAAAGAAGAAAATGCCATAAAAACATATGCTGATCTTAAAAAAGAATATCACACATTAAAAGCATTATTGAATGTTTCCGGCGTAAATCTCACAGAGATAGACGAGATCAAAGAGTAGCAATCGCAAAGCAGTGCAGACGGTGATCAGATAGCAATCTTGTCCAGAAAGGAGCCGCCATGAATACAACAGCCAGGCTGAAAGACGTAAGCGGCAGTGATTACAGGACGGCCTGGAACACATCCTGAAATATGGCATTGCCTGTAACAGGAAAGATTGCAGGGTATTGATGGAAAGAGGAACAGAATCAAAGAAAGGACAGGGCTATGACTATGAATCAAGTATATGAGAAGGTTTTGAAATGCTACGAAAGCATTAAAGAAAGGATTCCCTTTCAGCCCAGGGTGGCGCTGGTTTTGGGCTCCGGGCTGGGGAATTATGCGGACAGCATGGATGTGAGGGGAGAAATCGGGTATGATGAAATTCAGGATTTCCCCGTATCGACGGTTCCGGGACATGAGGGCAAGTTTATCTTCGGTTATGTAAAGGATGTGCCGGTGGTATGCATGAAGGGAAGGGTTCATTACTATGAGGGCTATCCGATCACGGATGTGGTGCTTCCGGCAAGGCTGATGAAACTGATGGGGGCTGAAATTCTGTTTCTGACCAACGCCTCCGGCGGCATCAACCCTTCCTTTACGGCAGGAAGCTTTATGCTGATTCAGGATCATATTTCCTGCTTTGCCCCGAATCCCCTGATCGGCGCCAATATCGAGGAGTTCGGATGCCGCTTTCCCGACATGAGCAAGGTCTATGATCCGCAGCTTCAGGAAGTGATCCGCGCTAAGGCGGAGGAATGCAATATTCCTCTGAAAGAGGGAATCTATGTGCAGTTGACGGGCCCTTCCTTTGAATCTCCTGCGGAAATCAGGATGCTGCGCACACTGGGGGCGGATGCCGTGGGAATGAGCACGGTGGTGGAGGCCATTGCGGCCAATCATATGGGCATGAGAATCTGCGGTATTTCCTGTGTGGCCAATCTGGCGGCGGGTATGACGGACAATCCGCTGACCCATGAGGAGGTACAGGCGGCTTCCAATCAGGCCGCACCTTTGTTCCGGCAGTTGGTGACAGAATCAATCGGCGCTTTTTAAGGAAAAATAAGCGCTGCTATAGGAAAGGAATTGAAGGATGGATAAGGAAATCATGGAGGATATTCCTGTAAAGGAGCTGATCCGTTCGGCAGCGGAGGCCAGAAAAAAGGCCTACGCGCCTTATTCCGGTTATATGGTGGGCGCGGCGGTGCTCACCAGGGAGCTTAGAATCTATACGGGCTGTAATATTGAAAACGCCTCTTACGGCGGCACAATCTGTGCGGAGAGAACTGCGGTGTGCAAGGCAGTCAGTGAAGGACGGCGGGGGTTTAAGGCGATTGCAATTGTGGGAAGCCCCAAAGGGGATGCGCTCACCCAGTACGCTTTTCCCTGCGGTATCTGCCGCCAGGTACTGCGGGAGTTTTCCGATCCGGATACCATGCTTGTCATTGTGGCAAGGGGAGAAGAGGACTATAAGCTCTACCGGCTGAGCGAGCTGCTTCCGGAGAGCTTCGGGCCGGATAATCTTCAGTAAAAACAGCGCAGAAGGCAGCGCGGAAACGGAGCAAATTAAATGAATATACGACTCTACAACGCCCGGATTTTAACCATGGAAGAAAACCGGGATATTTTTCAGGGAGAAATACACATACAAAATGAAAAAATTCTCTATGTGGGAGCGGGAGCCGGGTTAAAGGAGGCAGAGGACGGAAGTTTTGGTGATCCTGTCAAATGGGACAGGGAGATCGACTGTCAGGGCAATTTGCTGATGCCGGGCTTCAAGGACGCACACACCCATTCCGGAATGACGCTCCTGCGCTCCTACGCGGATGATCTGCCCCTGGATGAATGGCTGAACCATAAGATTTTTCCTGTGGAAGCCAAAATGAGCGGGGAGGATATTTATGAGCTGTCCAGGCTGGCTGTGCTGGAATATCTGACCAGCGGGATTACAGCGGTTTTTGATATGTATCTGACGCCGGAAACCATTG
>CAJTVL010000024.1 GCA_910579425.1 uncultured Lachnospiraceae bacterium
CGGATTTGGGACTTTCACCCTTTAGAAACGTGCGCTGCCGGGCGCACAAAAAATCCTGAATTGATTTGAAAAAATCAATTCAGGACGAATTACCAAATCCGCGGTGCCACCTGATTTACCGCCCAGGCCCCTGAAAGGGCAAAACCCCTTCGGCCGCTTCAGACGGTCACTTTCGCACTTTTAACCTAAAGCTGATAAAGCTGTTATTCATATGGATTCATTCTGCCGGCTTTCCACCATCCCGGCTCTCTGAAAGCGATAATCCATACTACTCTTCTTCGTCGTCGCTTTTAGATATAATAAAGTAGAATACCGATTTTGTCAATTTATTTTAATTTGTTATTCTTCCCAAAATACTTGGAAAAATACGCTTTGTCATGTATAATATTCTGTAAAGCTTTGCGTTTTTCAAAATACACTATATTAAATTAAGAAAGTGAGTTACATCATGAAAAACCTGTCAAACAACAAATGGGTAAGAGCTGCAATACCCGCACTACTTCTTCACTGCAGCATCGGTACTGTTTATTGCTGGTCCATTTTCAGCCAGGAAATCGCGGATTACATTGGATTTTCCAAGAGCGCTACAGAATGGGCTTTCAGCTTTGCCATCTTCTTTCTTGGCATGTCCGCCGCTTTTCTGGGCAACATTGTGGAAAAGGACATCCACAAATCTTCCCTGATTGCCGCAATCTGCTTTGCCTCAGGGATGGCAGGAGCCGGCTTCTTCATCTGGTACGGCGGTTCCCACCCCGGAAGCATCGTATCCCTTCTGGGCATTTATGTGTGCTACGGCTTCATCATGGGAATCGGTCTTGGAACCGGTTATCTCTCTCCGGTGAAAACCCTCATGCTCTGGTTTGAGGACCGTAAAGGTCTTGCCACCGGACTTGCAGTGGCAGGCTTCGGCGCCGCCAAGGCAATCGCCAGCCCTATTATGCAGGCTCTGCTTAACTCTCTGGGAGAGGGCGGCATTTACAAAATGTTCCTGATCCTGGCCGTGGTTTACTTTATTATGATGTTCGTCGGCCATCTTCTTCTCGCCAAGCCCGCCGGCTGGCATGAGCCCTCCTCCAATGAAAAGGGTGCGAGAGCCATTGACGTGATCAAAGAAAAACCCGTTACCTTCATCGGTATCTGGATTATGTTCTACTTAAATATCACCTGCGGCCTTGCCCTGATCTCTCAGGAAAAAATGATCATCAAGTGTATCGGACTGGTAGGCGCGGTAGGAGTGCTCTCCTCTGTCACCGCCATCTTCAATGCAGGAGGCCGTCTTGGATTCTCTGCGTGGGCAGATACTTTCAAGGACAGAAATACGATTTATAAAATTATTTTCATTCTCTCTATCGTGGCAACCGGGCTGGTAATCCTGACCCAGGGTATCACCAACATGGGAGCAAATACCCTTTTCATGATCCTGGTACTGATTCTTTTGTTCGTTGTAAATGCCGGTTACGGCGGAGGCTTCAGTAATGTGCCTACCCTCCTTTCCGACCATTACGGCATGAAAAATATCAGCGCTATTCACGGCATTACCCTTTCCGCATGGGCTTTTGCCGGCCTTACCGGAAACCAGATGGCTACCTTTATTGTGAATCACTTCGGCTCTGAGGTAGAATTAAGCCATGCGCTGGCTGACGGGACCACGGAGATCATCAAAGTGAATCCCTCCGGCTATCAGATGGTACTGTATGTAACTCTGGTACTGTACATAGTTGCCGCCGTGATCTGCTTTACCATGGTTGGAAAAAAATCAGAGAAGAAGAACTAATTCTTTAAAATGTGCGCCGCAAGGCGCATAAGAAATCCCTCTAAATTGCTGCGGGGCAGTTTAGAGGGATTTCTTTTTTTATATGTGTTTGGCGATTCCGCAGATACCGCCCTTACAATTTCTTAAGCTCCTCCATCATTGCAGTCCTTCCCCTGTATTCCCTTTCCCAGAATTCAACAATTTCTTTTACCTTCTTTTCCCCGCCTTCTATCTTTTTCATCCTCCGCAGGATTCCCACCCATTCCTGATAACGGCTTCTGTTCGCAGTATGCCTTGCCATCTGATTTACTTCATCCGCATATTTCGAAAGAACCTGCGCCGGATACTCTCCCACCAAAACCTTCTCATATCTCCACAGCTCCTGCAGCCCCCTGGACTGCAAAACATGAGCAAGCAGTCTGTTATATAGCTTCTCTTCCTCATACAAACGTTCCACATGTGCATAGGACGGAAGCTGCTCAAACAAATCTTCCCTGATTTTTTGCCATTCCTGCTGTGAATAAAGCTTTTTTAATTCCTTAAAATATTCCAGGCTTCCGGCATCGTCCCTCACAACCAGATTCCATAGCTGCTGCCTGTACTCCTCCTGCCTGCCGCTGATTCGGTACACCTCTTTCAGGCTGCGGCTATGATCTCTGATCAGTCCCGGCATTTTTGAGTCCATCTGGATGCTCTCCTTCAAAGCCGCCACCGCCTCATCATATCTCTTGCGTTTCATACATTCTGAAATGAAAAGCTTTCTGACATCGGCAAATTCCCAGTTTTCCCTGCAATACCGCAGAATCTCCTCCATTGGGCTCTTGCATTCTTTCATCAGCTCAATATGGTGCAGCGCCCACTTTCCTCCATAATAACCGGCGCTCCAACTGTCCTCTGCTCCCCTTTTAGCTTTCTGCACCCTATCGTCAGAATATTTCAGCTTCTCCTTAAGAAATTCTTTCTCCTTAAAATCTTCTATAAATATCTGTTCGACGCAATCCTCCATATAATCGGCCACAGCCCCTTCCAGACATTTCATAAACCATTGAAACATTGTCCTTTTAAGGTTATACTCCGCATTCTCCAGGATCTCTTCCCAGATCTCCATACACGCATCTGCAAATATTTCCGTTGCGCCGTCCGAATCGTCCATCTCAATACTTCCCACTTCCGTAAATATATAACCGGTAAGCTCAAATGCGCTCAGATATTCTTCATTGTCCAGCATCGTCCTGACATCATAATACAAATACTCTTCCAGCTCCCGGATAAAACTTCCTGCGCTGTGATAATCTATAAACCCGCCACGCCCCGCATATTTACGGATCGTGGCATCCACCTGCTTTTTATAACGCTGTAAATCAGCCCTGGACACTTCCGGATGAGTCAATGTCCTGAAACGCGAGAACAGCTTTTCGTCACTACGCAGAATTTCCGCGAGAAACCCCCTGACTTCCAACTCCTCAGCCTGTTCTATTGTCATCCACACCTCATCCTGCTTCTGTCCGGTTTCTGAATCTTCCTCCTCCATCCCCTCGGAATTTTTATAATCTCCATTTTCCCACTCAAACAAGACAGCCGCCATATGTTTGCAGTTTGCCCCGGAATCGGCATAAGGGCAGGAGCAAAACATACTTTTTATTTTACCCTTTTCCCTGTCTCCATCCAGATTAATTAAAACCTCATAGTCGTCTGTCCCACACACAGTTGCCATTATTGTATTATTCCGAACCTTCAAGTCCTCTACCGCTGCGTCACAATAATAGTTGTACCCCCTGTTGATGATATGTACATCAAAAAGCTCCTGCCAGTTCATTTTCGTTTCTCCCGTCCTGATTTTGTTTTTCTGTGTCTGCGCATGCGTCAGTGTGCTTCATTATACCATAATCCAACTGCCAAATGGAGGTAAAATATCATATTTCGTCGGCTACCCCTGCAACTTTTACAGGAGTACTTTTCAAAAAAGAGTAATAAATTTAAAACCCCCGCGAAGTCTGGCTCCACGGAGGTCTCTTTTGACATTTTTATTATTCAGGCTGTATGAAAGTTGAACCGCTCTCTCAGATCGCTTCATGGAAGGTTCTGGAAATCACGTCAGCCTGCTGTTCCGGTGTCAGCTTAATAAAGTTTACCGCATATCCGGACACGCGGATGGTAAGCTGAGGATAATTCTCCGGATGCTTCTGAGCATCCAGTAACATATCCCTGTTCAGGACATTCACATTCAAATGATGTCCGCCTTTCTGTGCATATCCATCCAAAAGACCTACTAAATTATCAACCTGTGCTGTGTTTGACATAATATTTGCTCCTTTCCCATACGCTAAAAATACAACTCTTAAAAGTGCTTCCTGTTCTCTTTATGAATTTATCATACGGCTTTCTTCTCAAAAAATCTGTAACATTGGTTACACTCTAAAATTTTTTATGTATTTCTGCAAGAACAATTTTTGCCTCATCCATACAACATTTCTACCGCATCCCTATCGCATATTCTGATCGATTTTCTCCCTACCTCAATCAGCCCGTCCTTCTGCATCTTCATCAGCTCCCTGGATAAAGACGGCCTTGCCACCCCAAGAAAATCCGCAAGCTGTTCCCGGTTCATATGCAGTTCTACCAAAGCGTTCTCATCCATAGAGTCGATCAGCCAGATGGCGATCCTTTCCCTGAGAGATGAGGTACTTACGATGTGAAGCTTTCTGGTGATCCGGAAATTATTTTCGGATAAAATCTCCAACATGTTTTGCGTAAGCTGCTTGTGATGGTCGCAGGCATTTGTACAGAAATGATAGAAGAAATCCCACGGCATTTCCAGCACCGACACATCCGTGACCGCTACGGCATCATACCAGTAGTGCTTTTTGTCCCCAAACAAAAAGATTTCTCCGAATACGTTTCCCGGTTCCACCAGATACAGCACGTCTCTTTTTCCGGAGGTAAAATCCTTACAAATCTGCACCTGTCCGGCAAGCAGAAGAAACAGCCGGGAGGGTATTCCGCCCTGCTCAAAAATGTATGTACCGGACGAATATTCCTTTTTTCTCGATTTGGAGCATTTTAAAATCCGTTCCGTTTCCTTGTCTGTGATCATTTGAAATAATTTTGATGACGCAAGATTTTCCATAACAGCACTGTCCTTACTTAAAATTTTATTTGGGCCCGCAACGGGCTGCATTGCACGACGGCCCGCAGAGTCAGCGATAAAAATCCATCCCTTCCCTGGCCTCTTTTAACCTTTCGTAAAACTGTCCATAAAATTCCGCTTCCTTTGCCTGCGCGGAAAGGCTCTCATAAAGCTTAACGAAAAAACCGTTCAGAAGAAACAGGTTTATGCTTTTTATCATCTCGTCGCTTTCCGTTTCCCTGATGACTGCCTGCACATCCTTTAAAAAGTAATGCCAGTCCTTTACATAAGCCTCATATCTCTCAATCTGGGGAACTCCCAGCCATTTTTTCACCTTAACCTTCGTCTTGCCCGGATGCGGGCATTCATGCACCTGCAAAAAATACTGAAAGTCCCCGTCCTCATAAATCCTCCCCAGAGGGAACATTCTGCAGAAGCCCGGACGGAAATCATGGATACTGCATCTTCCTTCTTCGTCCAAAAAGCCGCAGCAGTCTTTCTTCTGCATCTTTAAATTGGGCAAAATAATCCCGTCAACCACATTCAGCTCGATATAGTTCCTCATAAGCTCCTCGAAAGTAATCTTAAGGCCGGCTTCCAGGCAGTAAATATCGTAAGGATCCAAAATGATAGAACTCCCCATGCCCCGGCAGCACTGAGAACAGCCCGCGCAGTCATTGCATCCTGTTTTTACCATATCATTTGCCGAGTAACGCTTTCCGTCCGATATTTGCTTTAAATCAATTTCCCTCTCCATGGTGTGCTCCTTACTTCCAGTATAGATTCACCTTTTCCAAAGCAGTATCTCTGTCTGCCCCGCAGACCTCTATCACTTCCTGAACTGCCTGTTCCTTTCCTGCATTTAATCTCTGACAGACCGCTATGACGGAACGGATGGCATTCTCCTGCGCTTCTTCTTGTGTCCTTTGCGCTTCTTCTTGTGCCCTTTGCGCTTCCTCTCGTACCCTTTGCGCTTCCGCCCTTGCCTGGGCCGTATTGCGCCGCTCAGCCTGTATATCCATTTTTTCTATATTTTCAAACAAATATCCCATTCTGCGCTCCTTCACTCTGCTCACGCATTCCTGCATCTCTTCCTCCGTAGCCCCTATCTTTACACACAGGCTTTCCATTACAGATGCGATTATATCAAGAATTGCCTCCGGAGTGTCTTTCACTATATCGTTAAGTTTTTCCCGGGGAAGCTTCAAAAATTCGGAGAGATCTACAGTATCCTGTATCTTATTAAAAAGCATAATCAAGGACATCTCGTCGCCCCGGGCAAGTAATTCTTCATTGCTGTAATCATGGAGCCGTACTACCTCATAGTGATTCCTGCCTGCCTTCTTCTTTCATTCAGTTTCCTCCTGTCTGTGATTGTCCGCTCAGGCAGGAGAAATGTCTTTTCGCCTGCCCGCAGTTTCCTGTTCAAATGCTTTGAATTAATGGCGAAAAGCCAGAACTCAAGAATAAAAAGAAATGAGACACATGATAATCTCTGAAATCCGTTATGTGTCTGTATGCTTTTTGATAACACTCTCACTATAACATACCGATAATCTCTCTGCAAGTAAATTTTGCTGCTTGGAAGATATTTTTAAATGCTACTATCAAACTTTTAGTCCAATCGCACATAATAAGGCACTGCTCCTGGAATATGTCCATTCCCCGGGCAGTGCCTTAAATTCATACCGTTTCTTTTCCTGTTTTACCCGATCTTCGTCTTCCAGAACCCATGCAGATTACAGTAAGCGTAAGCGGCAAGGGCCGTATCTCCCTGAGACAGTACGAATTCCCCTACGGGCTCGCTGCTGGGGCTTAGCTTGACAAACTGCCCGCCTTTTTGGGTTTCCAGAAAAATCCATCCAATGCTGTGCTCCTCCGTCATGGGATGGAAAACGCTTCCTACCTTCACGGTGATTTTATTTCCGTCCTTTTCCACCACCGGAAGATGCTTCTCCCCGGCCCCCTCCGCGGTACTGCTGTCGAGAAGGTGATACCCCTCCTTAAGGCAGCCTTTCAGATTCTCCTTCTTACCTGTAATTAAATATAAAATTTCTTCACTGTTTCTTAAAAATATCGGTTCCATGTCTGAATACTCCTTTCAAAAATTTTTTATGCGTACCCCCGCATTCCTGATCCGTGAATAACCTCTATTTCTCTTTTGTCACAGCACCGGGCTTTCCGCCCTTGCCTTCAGCCGCAGGAACCTTCTGTCCACTTCCTCCTGCAGGCTCTCCACCACCGAGGCGTAGCATTCCTTCTGCAGGTGCTTTGTCCTCCCCATCATGGAAAGCCAGTCCAGAACAGGCACCTTTTTGCCCATGCTTTCCGGATCATAGTTCAGCGCCGTCTTGCCCTGCTCCACCTCATAGAGCGGAAAATAGCAGCAGTTCACAGCAGTTTCAATCACCTTGCGCTCTGTGGCGGGCCGGTCATTCCAGTTCAGGGGACAGGCGGACAGGGCTCTGATATAAGCCATGCCATGATTTTTGGCGTAATAGGCCGCTTTTGCCGCCTTGGCTATGAAATCCGTAGGATTGGACTCCGCCATGGTAGCTATATAGGGAATCCCCGTGGCCGCCATCATCTGGGGCATATCCTTGTGAAAAAAGGTCTTTCCATACTGGTTTTTGCCCACGTGGGAGGTGGCGCTTCTGGCCCCCTTGGGAGTGGAGTAGGAAAGCTGATAACCTGTATTCATATAGCCGCCGTTGTCATACTCAAACAGGATGAGCCTGTGATTGCGCAGGGCAGTTCCCAGGGCGGAACCCATGCCAATATCCATGCCCCCGTCTCCGCTTACCATGATAAAGATAATGTCTCCGGCAGGAATTTCTCCCTTTTCCTGCTTCCGGTAACAGATCTCCGCAAGGCCGCTTAAGGTAGCCGGGCCGTTCTGAAAGAGATTGTGCAGATAGGGCACCTTAAAGCTGGTGCGGGGATACGGCGTGGTAACAATCATCCCGCAGCCTGTGTGGAAAAGCAATACCACAGGATCCTCGATAGAACGGAGCAGGAGATTCAGGTTTACGGGAATGCCGCAGCCCGGACAGGCTCCGTGCCCCGGGGCAAGCCGTTTGGGGATGGCCGCGGTGGCATTTAAGCTGTTTCCGCTTACCTGAACCTTTCCCGCTTCCCCTTCTTTGACCTGGATAATGCCCAGCTTCGTCTTTTCGGCGGTAAGAGGTGCAAAGAAAGGCTCCTCATCCTGACGCCGTCCTGCATCCGGAAGGCCGGCTGACCTCTCCGGGCAGCTCTCCCCGGCTGTCCCCTTCTCTTTCCCGGGCGTCACTCCATAATACTCAAAGTCCGGTGTATCGGCACGCTCGGCCCACTCGATCATACTGACGGCGTCTTCCACAAAGAAATCCTTGCCTCCAAGGCCATAGACCAGGCTTTTGATCTGCACGGAAACGCTCTCCCTGCCGAATCTCTGCACAGCCGCCCGCACTTCCAGGGAAAGATTACCGCCTCCGGCTCCATAGCTGTCCTGCCTGTCGGCAACCAGAAGCGTCCTGGCGTTTTTGCAGCAGGAAAAAAGCTCCTCTGCCGGAAAGGGGCGAAGGGTCTGAACGGTGAGCGCACCTGCCTTTTTCCCTTTTTTCCGGAGCCGGTCTATGGCGTCCTTTGCAGTCTCATAGGAAGAACCCAAAAGAACCAGGATCGTTTCCGCATCCTCACAGCAATATCCCTCCACGCTCTCATAACTGCGGCCGGACAGCTTTTCATATTCCCTGAAAAGACCGGGAAGTATTTTTCCCGCCTCTGCCATGGCAAGATGAAGCTGATACCGGTTATTGATCAAATCCGGCTCATTCATATAGGAGCCCACGGTGATGGGATGCTCCAAATCCAGAAAAGGATACTCCTCCTTCTTTTCCCCCAGGAAATCCCGCACCGCACTTTCCTTTTCAAAGCGCATACATCTTCTTTTCTGATGGCTGGTAAAAAAGCCGTCATAAGCCACGATCACCGGCAGCCGTACGGCTTCCGCCAGCTTCAGCGCGATGATATTGAAGTCATACACTGCCTGCACGCCGTGGGCAAAAAGAATGGGCCAGCCTGCGCCTAACATAAACATGATGTCGCTGTGATCCCCTTTGATAGATAAGGGACCCGATATGGTACGGCACACCACATTCATCACCATGGGATACCTGGTGCCGGACTGCACCGGAAACTGCTCGATGGCATACAACAGACCGTTTGCACTGGTGGCATTGATCACCCTGCCGCCCCCTACGGCCGCCCCGTAGCAAATCCCTGCCGCGCTGTGCTCTCCCTCCGCGGCAATCATGATCAAATCCGTCTCGCCGTTTGCCCGCATGGTATCCAGCCCTTCCGCAATCTGGGTCGAGGGTGTAATCGGATAATAGCCCATCAGATCATAGCCGATCTGCTTAATGGCAAGAGCCGCCATTTCATTTCCGCTCGCGTATTCCATTACCTGATTTTCCATTACACTTCCCCTCCTTCCATTCTTTTTTCTGTGAGATAGGATTCCGATGTGACATAGCCGTCGGCTCCCGTTTTCTCATAATACTCCGGCATACGAAGAAGCGCCTGGTTAGGGAGAAAATAATCTTTTTGGGGATGCTCGGCCTCCAGGCCTCTGACCAGGGCATTGACCGGACAGACTTCCACACATCGAAGGCATCCTTTGCAGTGGTAATAATCCAGTCCCTGGTTCACCATCATCTCTCTGCCCTTATATTCCCCCTTTGCAAACTGGAATACCATATCCGGACAGGTGGAATCGCACAGACCGCAGTTGATGCATCTCTCCTTCAGAAAGACGGGGATGTAGCCCTGCCTTGAGGGGGAGAGATCAGAAACCACCGTGTTTCCATAGCAGGGATTAATCCCTCCCAAAGGCGCCGTTTCATATCCCCATTCTCTCGCCTGTGCCTGGCTTAAGTCCGGCATCTGCTTTTCTCCTTTTCTCCCCTGTATCCCGCAGGGCTTTTCCTGGATATGCAAAAGCCGTACCTCCTCGAAGCCCCGCCGGATTCCTTTCAGGTTTCCTTCCAGTGCATCCGGATATTTTTTCCCCAGGGTATCCGCACAGATTTTATTTACATTTTCGAGATCCGGAAACCCCATTGCCCTGGCGATCGCTCCCAGCATCACCACATTGATGCGGGAATGGGATTCCATGGCGATCTTCTGGGCGCTCACTCCATAGCATTTTTTTACTTTTACCGGGAAATGGGTCTCCAGGGCTTCCTGCCCATCCTCCAATCCCACAATCACTTCTGTGTTTTCACCACATCCTGCCCACACACTTTCATCTTTTAAAAGGGCCTGATGAAATACCACCAGCAAATCAGGGGAAATAATGGGAGAATGCAGCCTGATCTCCCTGTCCTTCTGACAATATCTGACATAGCCTTTTACCGGCGTTCCCGTTTTTTCGGAACCATAGCTCGAAAAGCTCACGCTGTTTAAGTCCAGATATTTTACTCCCAGTTCTCCCAGCATTTTTCCGCACAGATTGGCTCCCAGCCCGCCGATACTCTCCAGCCTGATCTCATAATATCCGCCGTTCTTTATTTTTTCCTCCATAAAAATTAACCTCCATATGAAAAAACAGTATGTTCTTTTTCAAAGGAAATATACAAAAAATCCGCGCAATTTTCATGCGCGGATAGGGCAAAATAAGAATCGGTTTAAGCCGTTAAATCCTTCTTTTTATAAACCACATAAGCTGCCAAAGCTGCCGCCGCCAGCACTAAGAGGCCGATTCCCATCAGCTCCGTCTGGGTCCGGCCGCCGGTAAAAATGTCCGTTCCGTTGGAGTAATAATAAGGGGTCAAATACTTCAGCCCTTCCAGATCCGGGATCATCCGGCAGAGCAAATCCGCCACATACAATAAGATTGCAAACCCCAGAGCCGCTCCCACCTGTTTTTTCTTTTCAAAAGCAGACAGAAGAAAACATACGCTTCCGACTTCCAGATGCATCAAAAGCTGGGCTGCGTGAAACAGCGCCAGATTCCGGACAAACTCCTCTGTAAAAAACTCCGCCGCTCCCTGTATCGTCTCTCCCTTCTGCAGAGTCTCCAAGGCCAGCGCAAATCCGGCAAGTTCCCACAAAATGCAGAACGCGTTGAACAATAAGATCAATACCGCCATGGAGAGAAGCTTCCACAGCACGATATAGCCTCTGCCCAGGGGGAGGGTATTTAAAAATTCCGAGGTGTGTCCCTCCTCCTCCTTTGCCAGCATACACGCTCCTGTCATGGCTGCGAACATGGCCCCGCCTATAGCATAGATCAGCGCAACTTCCGTGGCATAAAATCCCTCCATGGTACTGACGCTGATCCGGTCAAGCCCCAGAGCCGTGGAAAACGCCCCCATCTCTGCGTAGGCCTGCGCCATCTGCTCCATGGATTCAGCCAGGCCCCCGAAAAGCCAGATACAGCCAAAGCAGGTAAATCCGACACAGACCGTCCACAAAAGAAAAGACTTTAAATTGATCCTTAACTCATGATTTAACAAAACCATTCTTCCTAACCTCCTTCAACTTTCCTTCTCTTCTTCCCGCTCATAAAAACGCATAAACAACTCCTCCAGCGAGGGCTCTTCGATCAGGATGTCCTCCACATTTCGATCCGCCAGATTTTTGATCAGTTCCTTCATATTTCCGGTATAGGAAAATTTCTTTGTCTCTCCGTCTTCCTTCAGCCTCACAAGGCGCAGATCCGATCTGGAAAGGTTCTCCACCGTATCCGACCTTAAAATACGGCCGTCCTTTATGACGGCTGCATTTTTGCAATAGGATTTCACCTCCGAAAGCACATGGGAGGACAGGAAGCAGGTGGTTCCCTGACGGTTGTACTCTAAAAGAAGCCTGAAAAATACCTCCTGCATGAAAGGATCCAGCCCGGAAGTTGGTTCGTCCAGGATCAGGAGGCGGGGGCCATGCTGCATGGCGCACACAATACTGACCTTCTTGCGGTTTCCAAGGGAAAGCTCTTCTATTTTTCTCTCCCCGTCCACCTGTAAAAGCTCGCAAAGCCTCCCCGCTTCCCGGGCGCAGTCCTTCTGCCTTGCCCTGGCCGCAAGGGAAATGACATCCTTTACTTTCATGGAGGGATAAAACATTGCCTCTGACGGCATGTAACCCACCTGACTTAAAATTTCCTTTTGCTGCCGTCCGGCCTCCATCCCCAGAAGCTTTACCTCTCCTGCCTGAAAATGAATCAGCCCTAACATGCTCCGGATGGTGGTGGACTTCCCCGCTCCGTTTGGCCCCAGGAAGCCAAAGATGTCTCCCGCCTTCACTTTCAGCGAAATATCCCTTACCCCCCTGTGTTTCCCATAGGACTTGGTGAGGCCTTTGATTTCAATTGCATTTTCCGTTTTATCGCCGGTCATCTCTTATGATCTCCTTTTCTTTCCTATTTTCCTTCTTAAATTCCGCCAGCATCTTATTGAGCTTTTCCGTATCTGCCGCCCGCTTAATCTTATTTGCCAGATAGACAAAATAATGGACGAATATTATATAGATGAGAAACAGCACCGCTGCCAGAATACTTCTGTCAAACCATGCCAGCGCGCAGGAGACTCCTCCATAAAAGAGCGTGCAGAAAATAATCCCCAGTATATCCTTACGCTCCAGCCGCTCCGCTTCGTCAGAATTATGAAACAGGTAGACCTGTATATATCCCGCTCCATATGCGGTAAGTATCATCTCAAACAGAATTACCATGCTCGCCATATAAATTCCCCGGCTCAGCAGATATGCAAAATAAAAGAACACCTCACAGGCAAAATACAGACACGCCTTATATTCGATCACAACCTCCCGGCTCAGAATCGTTCTGAATTTCTCCCATCCTCTATTCCTCATCTTCCTCCGCCCCTCCTTTCAGCCTCTGCCTGAGGTCTTTGGCATACTTTCGGGAGATCATCACCTGCTCTCCGTTCTCCATAGTGGCGCAAATCCGGTTTCCCGGCTCGCTTTTCAAATGACTGATCTTGTACAAGTTGATCACCATGGACTTGGAACAGCGCAAGAACCCTCTTCCCTCAAAGCCTGCCGCCGCCGTCCAGAGGCTGATTTTCACCTGCAGGACCCGGTCCGCCAGATAGGCGTATACAACTCCGTCCACACTTTCCAGATACAAAATATCCTCCGGCGTCAGCAGAAAGGTCTGCCCTTCATAAAAAGCGCAAAGCTTCTGCCCGAATCCCTGCACCATTCCCGCAATCGCTTCGATCTGTCCGTTCATCTGGCGGTATCGGATGATTACCTCGTCTTCTCCCTGGGAAATCCTGCTCATGGTCAGCTTCATTTTCTTTTCCCGTCCTTTCTGCAGCCGCTCCTTTGCCTTTGTCTGATTGTATTGTAACAGATTCCGCTTTGTATGCAATGGTCTGCGGTCTAAGATACCTTTTTGGAGGCTTAAGTTGCCTGATCGGATAAAAACCACGAATGCCTGCATGGGCCTGCGCACAACAAAAACAGTCCGGGGATTTCCCGAACTGTTTTTGCGGCTGTCGGCCGGCGTCCACTGCGATGACGGCACTCCTTCGCCAACATCATATATCATAACACTTTCTTACAGCTTTCAGCTTTTGTTACTGTATTTGCTTCCGGAGGTGAGCATATCAAAAATATCGCTCCCAAACTGGTTATAGGTATAACTCCCCGCATACAGGCTCTTGTTCAGAACCGCAAGGTTTGTCTCGGCATTGGCGAGAATATTGGCGGCTTTCTTGTTGAGGTCATTGACAAAAGAATCCTTCGTACAAAGGGCTTTCTGAATTTTGTCTGCATCCGCCGCCATAAATTTTTCTTTGTCCAGGGCAAGACTGCCGTCCTCCTTCTGGGTAATTCCCAACTCTTCCAGCGTGCCCTTGGCATTCTTAAAGCAGCTCATGAGCTGGCTTAAATAAATCTTATTCACCTGACCGCTTTCCTCGGTCATGCCCTTAATCATGGTATTGTATTCGCTGACCAGCCCTGCTGCCTGGGAAGCGGCCTCTTCCTTGTATTGGGCAAGCTCCTCCTCGGTCATCTTCTCCCAATCCTTCTCCTGCCACTGCAGAAGCTTTTTGGTGCGTTCCTGCAGGCTCTGCGCCGCTTTCTTTATGGCGGTATAATTTTCCCTTGACTTGGCATCCGCCTTGCTGAAACCGTTTGCCGTATTCTTATTTTTGATTGCGTCCAGCATGGCGCTTTTCCCGCTCTCCGAACTTCCGTTCATCATACCGCCTAAGGATGCGCTCTGTGACCGCGTCCTGGATCTGGCCTGGCTTAAAAGTCTGTTGCTGAGAATCAGCGAATTAATTCTTGTACTCATTTCTGCTCCTTCCCCTGAAGCATCACTGTCAGTAAAAACTCTCCTCTGCCGCTTGTATGCTTCAGCGTTCCATAATATTTTTCGGCACAATTCCTCATATTTTTAATCCCTAATCCATGAATTTCAGGGTCGGGCTTACTTGTCTGCAAAACAGTTCCTTCCCCGCCTTCTTTCAGGCTGCCGGAAAAGGCGTTTCTGATTTCAATAAAAAACATGTTTTCTTTTACATAGGCTTCCAGCCTGATATAAGGCTTTTTTTCTTTCTGTGAGGCTTCTATGGCATTGTCCAGTCCGTTATTTAAGAGAATGCTCAGATCAAAAGCGCTGATTCCAAGCCCCTCCGGGAAAATGAAATCCCCTTCAAACGGGATATTCTCCTGCTCTGCCCTGCGTATCTTGCGGCTGAGCACTACATCCGTAACCGGATTTCCCGTGCTGCACTTCATATCCAGCTCGTCTATGGCAAGGCACATTCCGTCAAGATAACGGCGCATCTCTGTCTCGTATTTCCCGGATCCCAGAGTACTTTTTCTTTTTTCCAGAAGGAGCTCCAAATCCGCCACACAGTTTTTCATGTCATGACGCATTCCGCGGATCCCGTCATAAAGGCGTTCCACGTCCTTCATGTGCTCCTCCATGTCGCCGATCCGGCTGCGGTAAACCTCCAGCAGCAGCTCCTTTTCACTGCCCTCCACCAGCTTTTTCAAAATCAAAGCGCTTAAAATGATGGAAAGCAGACAAAGCCCTGACACCACCGGCACCAGCAGCCTGGTCTCCGGATATTCATCCATCAGAATATGGAGCTGCGTCCCGTTCCATGCGTACATGATACTGCGAAGCATCACACAAAAGCAAAGCCCGGCACCGCTTGGCACTGCAAGAAACACTTCCTGCACCCTGGTAAGCTCCCTGCCCGTGCAGGGAAGATTTCTCTTAATGATCCTGATTACGTAGTAAAGTATCGTCACAAATACGCTATAAAAGGAAAGCTGCCACAGCGTCTGGTAAATACCGAAGATCAGGTCAAAATTGCGGATTACAAAGTTATTTCCTCCGATCACAAAATGTTCTATGACTCCGGATATAGTCCCCAGCAGCAGGGAAAACAGGGGATGGATCATAAACGCCACCAGTTCGTTTACGGTATATGCCGTGAATACCAGATAGAAGATCCTGCTCTTTTTTCCGGGATAAAAGAAACAGCAGTAAGCCAGCATAAGGGCTAAGCTGAGCGCCATGGGCAAAATACTTGCCCGGCTTGCCTGCATTCCCTCTCTGTTTCCATACAGGAGCCTTTGGGCGGCAGGCAGGTAACTGCAGATCAGATAAAAGACTGTAGTCACCGCCATAAAACCGGCCGATACCCGTTTCTTACTTTTTGTCCAACCATCCTCTGCGGAAAGCACTCCGCAAAGCAGATAAATCACACTGTATCTTCTTATCATGGCAAATGCCAGGTCCAGGCCCGCCAACAATACTTCCCCCAAAAACACCTCCTGCAAATCCGCCATTTTCTTTCAGGCTTTTTACTTCCTGCGAAGGAATTCCATATAAGCGGCCACAAACGCGCTGTACTTCTGCTTGGCCATCAGAATGGTTTCGCCGTTTTTGAGCTGGATGCTTCCCGTATCATAGCCCCTGACCGCACTGAAATTTACCAGATACCCCCGATGGCAACGGAAAAACTGATTTCCCAATATTCCCTCCAGCTCGCTCATCTTCGCATAGTAGGAGATTTCTTCCTCTTTCAAATGAAGCACCACCTTCCGGGCTTCATTCTCCGCATAGAGGATACTCTCTCTGGGAATATTCCTGTAAATCCCTTTTACCCTTATCACCAATGGTTCTGTCTCCTGCCCCGGACAGCACTCCGCTATGGCGCCGTCCAATACCCGGAAAAACTTTTCCTCGTCAATGGGCTTGAGCAGATACTGGAATGCCTGCACGTCAAAGGCATCAAAAACATACTCTTTCAGAGCCGTCACAAACACAATCACCGCTTCCGACTCCCGCCTGAGACTCTTTGCCATCTCAATTCCGCTCATATCCTTTAAGTCGATATCCAGAAAAAAAATATCAAAATCACTTCCGTATTTAAGCAACTCTGCGCCCGATGAAAAAACCTTAACTCTGTAGCCCTTCTCATCTGCAAGCCTTCGTTCTATCAACTGTTTCAGATAGTCGCCCATGCTCTTTTCATCATCGCAAACTGCAATCTGAAGCATTTTAGTCCTTTCCTCTAGCATGAACTGCCTTTGCAGGTACTTCCTCCCCCGCAAACAAACCTCACTTTTTATTCACAGTATATATATCGGCTGTTTTCTCAAAAGAAATATTTCTCCTGTAATCAAACGCCGGATTTTTGTCATTAAGAAATGAGCCTTAACGGTTCATCTCCTCCACGAACTTCACACTCTTTGCCGTCATCTCCACCCATGCAGGCCGGAATCCTGCCTTAATGGCGTTGCGCACGGACTTAATGTTAGACCATGCGGCGCAGTAAAAGGGAACCTTCCCCCGCTTTAAAATCTCCAACGCAAGGGCTCCTGTCATGGCACAGGCAATCCCCTTCCTTCGATACGCCGGAAGTACATCCACGCCGATCTGCCACATTTTTTCACAGTCCGCGGAGCATCCTGCAAGGCCGATCAGTTCTTCCCCGTCATAAACGCCCACCCCAAGCACATCCAGCTCTTTGCGCTTCTCGCAGAGGGCATTGCCCCACTCCTTTGTGTAGAGCCCTTCAAAATCCTCTCTGTGAAAAAGCCGGAAGTCAAATCCCTTCTTTCCGGCCTGCTCCTTCAGCCTGCCGACTTTTTGCTCCGTAAGAACCGCAAGATCCGGCAGAAAATACTCGGCCATAAAACAAATCCTCATCTCAAAAGGAGCCAGCGCATCATTCAGGATATGAAAATTCGGCGTCTCAAAGCAATGCTCCACAGGGTACTTGTTTATATACGCTTTCACGATTTCTTCAATCTGCGGGTCAATGGACGCCACCAGATTTCCGCCGTAGGACACAAGATTACAGAAAAACGGAAGCTCCAGGTATTTCCGGCCCTCCGGGGACTTCCCGGAATGGACGATCACATTCTTTTCCGCAAGGAAATCCGAAGGTTTACAGCATAGATCCGCCGCAGACTGCTCCATGGCAATTTTCAGTATCTGCTGATTAGTCAGTGTGTTCATTTTCTCTATCCTTTTTCAATCAGTTTACTTTTCGGTCTGCCCTGAGCAAAAGCTTTGCCAGCGGCAGCATCTGGGCCATGCTTTCATAGTCTCCCATGTTCTCAAAATCCCCGCGTCTCACACATGCTTCCTGATAGACCCTGCGCATGATCTTCTCCTCCACCTCGGCCTCCTGCAGAAATTTCATGTATTTTTTGAATCTCTTGGCCCGTTTCTCCCAAAAACTCTCTTCCGCTTCCTTCTCATAGATGGCGCGGCCCCGTCCCTTCTGATAGCCCAGATACCAGCGGTCCGCCCGGTAATCCTCCTTTGAGGCTCCGAAGCGGTGAATGGTAAAGCTTTCGCCGCAGACCTCCGACCAGGGATCGTAATAGGCAAAATCATATTTCAGGGTGTCCAGCACCCATTTTTCATACTGGGGATCCTTCTGCATGGCCTCAAAGCCTGCGTCTGAGATATGGATGGCAATGGAGCGCATGGTCTGGGATGGATTCATGGGAATCCGGGAAATTTTCTGATAAATGTACTGCTTATACTCATCTAAGGTCATATCAGCGGTGGAGTAAGCGTCTGCCTCCTCTTTGCCGCCCACTGCCGTAACTACATCCTTAAACCCCATCACACCCTTCACATTGCCTTTCGATAGCTGACTTTGCATGTAGCCGTCCCATGCCTTGGTCATGTTGTTTACAAAAAAGCTGTTGTTTGCCATTGTCCCCCTCCTTTCCCTTCCTAACAAACGCTGCCACGCTCCGCGAGTCAGCTTATTGTAAGAATAAAAGGCGCCGCCTCTGACCGTGAAATCCTCTGTAAAAGCGTTCGCCCTGATTGTTTTCATTCACTCTTTATATCGTTATAAGAAACAGGTTTGTTTAGGCTTCTTCTATGAAATAAACGGTTTCTGTCATAAAAGGGGATGCCGGGGCATTCGCCCCGGCATCCCCTTTTATGACACCTCATGATCATCCTTCGATCTGAATATATTTGGATTCCTCCACAGCCGGCTTTGCCTGTTTTTTGGGTACGGCTACCTTCAGGATGCCGTCCTCAAATCTGGCCCTGATCTCATCCTGGGTAACCTCCTTCCCCACGTAAAAGCTTCTGCTGCAGGTACCGTAATATCTCTCCCGGCGGATATACTTGCCGTTTTCCTCTTTCTCATCATTGTCAGTTCTGGTTTCGGCGCTGATGGTGAGATAACCGTCTTTCAGTTCCGCCTTCACATCTTCCTTCTTGTATCCGGGAAGGTCAATATCCAGCTCAAACCCTGCATCATTCTCCTTAATGTCGGTTCTCATAACATTGTTAGCCGGGGTACTGTACCTCACGGCGTTCCTTGCCGGACGGGCAAAATCATCAAAAAAGTCATCAAACAAATTCTCTCCGAAAATACTAGGCATCAACATAATCTTTTCCTCCTTTAAATCCTCTATATTGTTTTGCTTGTTTCATTTGTTATAATAATGTTATAACACTTTTGTTAGCACTCGTCAATAGTGAGTGCTAAAAATTCTATTAAGTATTTCTTTACCTTTTATAAAAAAATCCTGCTGTCAGACAGTAGTTTGTACTGAATGACAGCAGGTTATTCATCCTTTTTTTATCCCATCAATTTATTCTTTCCCCGCCCGAAAAAGCCATCCCCATAACCTCCCCAATCGAGATATACCCGCTTTTCACTGCGTCCAGATCATTGTCGCTCCCGATTTCATCATGCAAAGAACTTTCTATGACCAGATAAACCGTTCCGTCCGTCTCCCTTCTCACCTCACGATAGCTGTCTATGAAAAGATGGACGCCTGCCGTCTTTCTGTCCCGCAAAATCCCCTTGCAGGCGGACGCTTCACAGCCGGGGAAATTTATATTCCAGATTTTCCCGTGTGGAGGCGCACTCTTCAAAATCTCCTCTATAATTCCGGGAAGATATTTCTCCACCGTCCCGTAAATCCCGCTTGTGTCCACCGAAAAAGCGGCGGACGGAATTCCTTTCATCAGCCCTTCAATGGCCGCTCCCACCGTGCCGGAATAGGCAACGTCATACCCGGTGTTATAGCCAAAATTGATACCGGAAAATATATAATCCGGTTTTTGGGGCATCAGATAGCTGACTGCAATCTTCACGCAGTCCGCCGGCGTCCCTCCAACCCTGTACGCTTTGATGCTGCCTGCCAGAGACTGCTCCTTCGCCGCATCCTGCATCAAAAATTTTTCCGACAAAAAATTACCGGATTTTCTCACGGGAAAGGACGACTCCCTGACAGAAATTTCCCTGCGCAGAGTAATGCACTGCGACATGGCGCTGCACTGCTCATCCGGCGCAACCACCCATACTTCCCCGAACTTTGCCGCTTCTCTTGCCAGGATTTCTATCCCCTGCGCCTCGATTCCGTCATCATTTACAACAAGTATTCTCATCTGTGTACCTCCCGTTTTTCCTGTCTGCCCCCCGCCGATTGATAATGTTCTTTCAGCCACCTTGCCCCCCCATCTCCGTCGTTACTCCCGATCACTCCTGCAGCCGCTTTTTTCTGTTCCCAGTACTCCGGCCGGTACAACTCCTGCTGAAAAGTACAGGTGTATCTTTCGTCTCCGGAAAAGATCTCATAAATAGGGATAAGCTCCTGTTTTTCCCCGATACAGGTGAAATAGAAAATATCTCCCTCGAAAAGCTTTTCCTCATCCGGAAGGGGATTCAGCCTCCTGTCCCCCTTTCTCAGTCTCAAATATCTTCGGATTCCTTCATTTTCCCTGCTTCTTACCCAGGAGACCTTTTCAATCCCATCCACAAAGGAATATACCAAAAGGCAGGGTTTTTGCTCCTTCATGATCCGGACTGCCTTTTCCCTTTCCTCACGCCCGAAGCCCTCGGATGAGAGGATTTCACCGGTAGCCGGATGGAAGATAAACGCGCCGTTATAGGCAATTACCGGTATTTGTGTGGACAACCCTTCAGCCACTACCGATGCGGAAACCAGCGATCTTGCAATGGCATAGGTAAAAAGCATCCCCTGATCCACCAGAGAGTTGATAGTTTCAATGCTGTATGGATTAATAAAGTCCCGTCCAAATCCGTGACATATAATGTTTTCATCTACAAACTGACCTCATCTCCGCTATGTACATATACAAGCTGCTCCCCCATGTACCTTTTCAGTATCCGGAAAGGAATTTCTCCCGTACAGTGTCCCGTGTAAAACCTGGTCTTCATCCGGCTCAACTCTCTGCCGATTTCCTCTATGGTTTCTATATCCTCCCGGGCGTAATCGTCCTTCTTCCGCATATGGAAGCCGCTGAACACCGCCTCAGGATCCCTGCCGTAAAGCTCCCGGAACCTGTCCAGAATACTTAATATTCCATTGTGGGCACAGCCTGAGAACAAAACAGGCTTCCTTTCCCCGCAGGGCCTCTCATCTATCACAAGATACTGCTCATGTTCAAATTCATCCTGCAAAAAAATATCTTCTTTTTTTACTTTCAGCTCGCGGTTTCCTGAGGGCCACAGCCGCCTTTTTGTAATGTTTCCAAAAAGAAACAGTTCTTCATCGATTCTCTGATCGCCGTCCACGGCTTTTACCTGGGAAAGCTTCATAACCTCCGGAGCAATCCCGATATATTTTTCCCGCTCGCCGGTTTTGTGGTAAAATTCTTCTCCTGCCAGACGCCGTATCCAGATTTCTGCCCCGGGATTTTCTTTTACGAAACTTAGCAGTCCCCCTGCATGGTCATAATGACCGTGGCTGATCACAGCCGTATCCACCTGCTCAAGGCAAACCTCAAGCCTTCGGGCATTTTCAAGAAATGCATCGCTTGCTCCGGTGTCCGCTAAGATCTTATGCTTTGAGGTTTCTATATAAAAGCTCAGGCCGTGTTCTGCCAGACACATTCGCTCACCCTGAGTATTTTCAATCAGCGTTATTACCCTCACCTTCACCGCCATTTCCGCCGTCTGCAGCCGGCTTTTCAAACAAAGGACAGCACGCCTTGCGTACCATCCTTAATATGAATCAACTCAGGGCGGCAAACTGCCGCCCTTTTACTCAACTGAAATCTCTCCTTGTGCAGGCTCCCTGCTTTGATATTACCAGGTTTTTTCCAACGTCAGATTGAAGTCCACGCTGTAGGGACTGTCGGATGCCGCCTTGAGATCCGCATAAATCCCCCGTCTCTCCTCGCTGCTCTCCTCCGCCCAGTATTCATAACCTGCAAAATAGCTTTCCATAAAGCTGTCCCAGGAATCAAAAGCGCCCTGAATGGTCTGTGCCAGTTCAAAGGAAACATTGAGGGCTTCTTCTTCCGTGTAATAGCCCGCAAGATAATAGTATCCCAGAAGAGACATTGCACGGCTGTAATCCCATCCTGCTATGGCGTCCTCGCCCTTTTCCTCATAGACGGCGTACCAGTCCGCGTAATTCTGTGCCTCCTGTTCGTCCACGTCAAAATTTTCCAGCATAAAATCCGCTCTCTCTTCGGCAGGAATCTCCGCAATCCCGGATTCCTCCAGATAAGCCATGGAATCCGCAAACTCCGTGCGGTGGCCCTGTGTGGTAAGCCAGTCCATATTCTCCTTCGCAGTGGCCTGATCGGTCACTCCCCACCATTCGTCTAAAAGAGATTGGACGATCGCCGCACTGTCCTCGTTGGCAGGCAGTCCGCCAAACATGGTATAATCCCATCCGTTAGCGTCTGTCAAAACGGCGCAGGTGGCGTTAAACCACAAAATGGTATCTGTGGAAGCCACAGTAGATGCGTTTTCGATCTCCGGCGCCGTCTCCTTAAGCGTACCGCATACCCTGTTAAAGTATTCTGTTTTACTGTCATTGATTTTCTTGGCGGCATAGACAATCCCGTAATAGGCATAATCCGTCTCGCCGTAAACGGCGATTCCCTGCCCCTTAACGCCGCTGGCAGTTACCACACACCTGTATGCCTCAACATTGTTCACTCCGGGAACTGCAGGGGCATCCGTCTGTGTGGCTTCTGAGGCGGTAAAGGATTCCTCCACCATGCCCTTTAATCCCGCAATCCCGTCAATATCGTACAAATGCTTGGGCATCTGCATCACTACGATCCCCTCGGAACCATCCTCCGTAAACGCGGCAATCCAACTGTCTACCCCCATGTCTTCAAGGGCCCATTTGTCATTCATACTGACGCTGACCGCCCCGTCTGCCGAGGTAAATTCCTTCATTGTCACTTCCGCTTCTCCGCACCCGCCAAGCATCACCGCCATAGCCGCTGCAAGGACAATCCAAAGCTTATGCAATTTTTTCATTCATTCATCCCCCTCTCCTTCCCTTTTCGCCGTCCGGATATTAAAAAGCCATTTCCTTCTTATCCAGATCGGCCTGGGCTCTCTCAAGATCCTTACGGATGGAAAGCTTCTGAGGGCATGCCTGCTCGCATTTTCCGCATTTCACACAGTTCTTGGCCTGCTTCTGCTCTCCCAGTTCATTCTCCCATCTTCTCTTTACCATGTTATAGTTCTGGTACATATGATATGTATTCCACACTCCAAAGCAGCCGGGAATATCTACTCCGGCAGGGCAGGGCATACAATAACGGCAGGCCGTACATCCGTTTTGTACACGGCTCTTTAAGGTGTCTCTCACCTCTTTCATCATCTTCTGTTCTTCCCCGGACAAGGGCTTAAAGCAGCCGAATGTTTTCAGATTATCTTCCACCTGCCCCATGGTAGACATACCGCTTAAAATCACCTTCACTCCCGGCAGGCTTCCTACCCAGCGCAGGGCAAAGGATGCGGCGGAGGCCTGGGCATCGGCTGCACGGAATTTCTCCATAATATCCTCTGCAAAGGCAGCCAGAGAACCGCCCTTTACCGGCTCCATTACGATTACCGGCACATTTTTGGATGCGGCAAGCTCATAGCCTTTGAGCCCGGCCTGTTCCTCTACATCCATGTAGTTGAGCTGGATCTGGCAGAAATCCCACTCCCTGGCATTTATAATCTCCTCAAAAGCCTCATAGCTGTCATGGAAAGAAAATCCCAGGTATCTGATCCTGCCTTCCGCCTTTATCTGCTCCAGCCTCTCCACCACTCCAAGCTTTCTCATGGCGTCCCAGCGCTCCTTGTTCATGGCATGCATCAGATAAAAGTCAACATGATCTGTCTGCAGCTTTGTGAGCTGCTCGCCAAAGATTCTGTCCACGTCTTCCAGGCTGTTGATCTGCCACAGAGGCAGCTTTGTCGCCAGGTAAAAGGAGTCTCTGTCATATTTCTTCAAAATCTTCCCTGTAACGATTTCGCTTTTTCCCTCGTGATAAGGATAAGCCGTATCGATATAATTTACACCCTCAGCGATCGCCTTATCCAACATTCTCTCGGCCTCTGGCTCATTGATCTCCCCGTTTTCCAGCACGGGAAACCGCATACAGCCAAAGCCCAGCAGAGAGGTTTCAATCCCCAGTTTTTCCATTTTTCTTTTTTCCATAGTAGTCTCCTTCTCGTTTTCTGTTCCTGTCCAATGAGACAAGTATATTACAGTAAAATTTTTAATGCAACAGGGAAATTCCCATTGCAATCTGTTCCGGCGTAACCGGAAGTTCCCTGAAACGTAAGCCGACAGCGTTGTAAATGGCGTCCGTGACCGCAGGCAGCGGCGTATTGATCACCACCTCACCGATGGATTTTGCCCCAAAAGGCCCTGCCTTTTCATAGCTGTTTTCAAACTCCACCTGAATATGCCCCACATCCAGCCGGGTAGGAATTTTATACTGCATCAGCGAGTTTTCAAGCACTCTGCCTTTCTTGTCGTAAGTAATATTTTCCGTCAAAGCCATGCCGATCCCCTGAAGAATCCCCCCTTCCGCCTGGACTCTGGCCAGATTGGGATTGATGGGGGTTCCGCAGTCCACCACCGCGGCATAGTTTAACACCTTCACCTCTCCTGTTTTGGTATCCACTTCAACTTCTGCGGCCCCGGCCATAAAAGGCGGCGGAGAAATGGGCGAGCTGTGTGTGGCAGTTTCCTGCAGAGGAATCTCGCTGCCGCACATGGAAGCGGCGGCGATCTCCTGCAGGGATACGCTCTTCTCTGCGCCTTCGATACACCTTACTCTTTTTCCGTCAAACTCCGTCTGTTCTTTTTCACAGCCAAGCAGCTTCGCCCCCAGACGGCAAATCTGCTCCCGCAGTTTGAGAGCGCAGTCCTCCACGGCCTTTCCCGTAACATAGGTGGTGCTGGAGGCATAGGAGCCGGAGTCATAGGGGGAGGCGTCGGTGTCAGCGCCGAACACCACGATGTTTTTCAGCCCGCAGTCCAGAACCTCCGCGGCAATCTGCGCCAGGATCGTATCGCATCCGGTTCCCATGTCCGCCGCTCCGATGATCAGATTGTAGTACCCCTCTTCCCCCAGCTTTAAGGTGGCGCTTCCCACGTCCACCCCGGAGATTCCCGATCCCTGCATTGCCATTCCCATGCCTACGCCGCGGATTTTTCCGTTTCCCATATCCCTTGCCGGATACTTTTCATCCCAGCCGATCATCTCCCGCACTCGTGAAAGGCATCTGTCCAAAGCACAGCTCGTGTTGATCTGTCCGTAATAGGCAGGCATCACATCCCCTTCTCTCACCATATTCTGCTCCCGAAGGGAAATAGGATCCCGGCCGAGCATGGCCGCCAGTTCATTCACCGCGGACTCTATGGCAAACAGCCCCTGGGTGGCTCCGTATCCCCGGTAGGCTCCCGCCGACATCACATTGGTGTAAACCACATCGCTGACGAAGCGGAAGGCCTGCGCCTTTCCGTACAGGGGGATGGATTTATGCCCGGAAAGCCCCACGGTGGTAGGACCGTGCTCCCCGTAGGCTCCGGTATTTGAGAGGGTATAAAGATCAATTCCCCGGATACTCCCATCCTTCATGGCTCCCAGACGGACATGCATTTCCATCTCGTGCCGGGGGGTGGATGCCGTCATGGACTCCTCTCTGGTAAACACAATTTTGGAGGGTTTTTTGGTCTTCCAGGTAACAAAGGCCGGATAGATCTCGGAGACAGAGGTCTGCTTGGCTCCAAAGCCTCCCCCAATCCTGGGTTTGCTCACCCGCACCATGGTCTTGGGAATCTGCAGGGCGTTGGCAATAATCCTGCGGCAGTGAAAAACAATCTGGGTGGAACTGACCACATGGAGACGCCCATAGGTATCTATGGTGCAAAAAGTCCGGAAGGTTTCCATCATAGTCTGCTGGCAGGCCTTAGTGTGATACACCCTCTCCAGCACCAGCTCACACTCCGAGAGCACTTTCTCAATATCCCCCTGAGAGGTTTCGTCATGGGCACAGAGATTTCTTTTGTTGTCGGCTCCCACCGGGCAAAGGCTCTCCCAGTTTTCCTCCGGATGCACCAGAACAGGATGATCCTTGGCGCTGCGAAAGTCCAGAACCGGCTCCTGCACCTCATATTCCACCTGAATCAGAGAGAGCGCCTTATCCACACTCCGCTCGTCCCCTCCGGCAACGATGGCTACCGGGTCCCCCACATAGCGCACCCTGCGGTCCAAAAGCAGACGGTCATAGGGACTGGGCTCCGGGTAAGTCTGGCCTGCCAGGGTAAACCGGCGCTGCCCCTGGGGAATATCCTCCCAGGTGTAAATCGCCTCGATCCCCGGAACCTTCATGGCAATGTCCTTATTCACACTCTTTACAAGGGCGCTGGCATGGGGAGAGCGAAGGAGCTTTACCACCAGGCACTCCCTGGGCGCAATGTCGTCCGTGTAAACCGGCTGCCCTGTAAGAAGCTGCATGGCGTCTTTTTTTCTGACTGGTTTTCCCACTGTTTTCATATCAACCACCGTTCTCCTTTTTCCACTGCAGGTATGCCTGTATCCCCCGAAGCTGCCCTTCGTATCCGGAACACCGGCACAGATTTCCTGCCAGATACTCCCTGATCTCCGCCTCGTCGGGCTCCGGGTTTTCCTGAAACAACGCCAAAGCATTCATGACAAAGCCCGGATTGCAAAAACCGCACTGCTCCGCACCCTGGTCTGCGATAAACGCCCCAAACTGCGCCGCCTCCTCCTGCAGCCCTTCCAGAGTTGCCACCCGCTTCCCCTCTGCACGAAGCGCCAGAACCGAACAGGATAATACCGGCTTATCCTCCAAAAACACGGTACATAAACCGCAATTCGACGTCTCGCATCCCCGCTTGACGCTAAGGCAGCCCTGCTTTCTCACAAAATCAATCAAAAGCTCATCGGGCTCTGCCTGGGCCTGAATCCTCTTTCCGTTTAATATCATGTTGATTTGCATGGTACGATTGTCCTTTCCGTGAGCACCTTCACCAAGTGGCTTCTATATTGGGCGCTTCCCCGCATATTGCTTCCCGTGGGCACCTGCCGGGACGCGTAGATTCCAAAAGCCTGCGCCTTTTCGGGGGTCACATCCCCCGTAAGAATATGTTCTTTATCTTCTATTATAATAGCCCTGCCGGGACGGGCGCCTATGGCAAAACGATATTCCAAAGTTTCGGGCCAAAAAGCCCTGCAGCAGGTCAGTACCGGAAAGTCCGTCCGGGAGTTACGCACACTTTCATATTGAAAAACCAAAGGCGTCTTTTTTACCAGAACACGTACCAGCACATCCCTGTCATATCCTCCCCTGGCAAACTCTGCCAGCGGTATCACACCGCCCTGGTATAACTCCACATAGCTGTCCATGGCAAGGAACATGGTAAGGACGTCCGAAAAGCCAAACCTGCCAAATATACTTCCCCCTACAGTAGCCAGGTTGCGGAACTGTACCCCCACAATATGGCGCAGGGATTCCCTGATTGCCCCGCAGGTATACGCAAGCAGGCCGGGATGGACTTCTAACTGCCGCAGACAGACCATCGCGCCAATCCGGAATTCCTCCTTCGTTTCCTCGATCCCATCCAGCCCCAAGCCTGACAAATCAATGGCAGTCTGAATATTTCCCTTTCCCATTTTTAACCAGAGCATCCCGCCAATGATCCTGTTGCCGAGCTGCTGATTCAGCTTCCATGCCTCTTCAAGGCTCTCCGCTTTTTGATAATTTTTGATCGTAAGCATCGGGATTCTTCTCCTTTCAGCTCTTATCTGCGTGTTTTTCTGCTTTTTGGTAAACGGTTAGATTCAGTGTAGCATAGGGCAGGAAGAAGTTCAATGAAATATGAAACGGAAATGTTACGGTTTGATAAACTTCGGATAATGTGATAATGTATAAATAGAAATAAACAGGATCGGAGTACACACATGAAAAAATGCTTATCCATTATAGTAACTTTGGCGCTGGCTTTTTCGGCCGCCGCCTGTGGGAAAAATACCGACGCACCCGTCCAAAGAGAGGCGGCGGCGGACGCGAATGTAGCAGAACGCGTCGAAAATGATGATAACAATAGCAGTACCGGCGGACAGACGGCTTATCCTGTCACTCTTACCGACCAGCTTGGCCGTCAGGTTACCATTGAAAAGGAGCCCGAAACCCTTGTCAGCGGTTATTATATTTCCACAAGCCTTTTGATTGCCCTGGGATGCAAGGACAGGCTCATAGGCGTGGAAGCCAAGGCCGAAAGCCGCTCCATCTATCGCCTCAGCGCCCCCGCGCTCACCAGGCTTCCCAGCGTTGGCTCTGCCAAAGAATTTGATCTGGAAGGCTGTGCGGCGCTAAACCCTGACCTGGTTGTGGTTCCCGTGAAATTAAAAGACGCTGTCCCCGCTCTGGAAGAGCTTGGGCTGACTGTCCTCGCCGTAAATCCTGAGGATCAGGAGCTGCTCACACAGGCCGCCCTTTTGCTTGGCAAAGCCACAAACACACTCCCTGCTGCCAATTCCCTGATCGCCTTTCAGACGCAGCAGCTTGCCCTTCTTAGGGATGCCCTCTCAGGGGCGGCTGCCCCTTCCGTCTATCTTGCAAGCAACAGCTCCCTGCTCTCTGCCGCAGGGCCGGAAATGTATCAGAACAGCTTAATCACAAACGCCGGCGGCACAAATGCCGCCGGGGAGCTTACCGGGAATTACTGGTCGGAAATTTCCTATGAGCAGCTTCTTGCCTGGGATCCCGAATATATTGTCCTGGCGGCGGATGCCGGCTATACGGTGGATTCCGTGATGAGCGATTCCACTCTGGCCCAGTGTCAGGCCGTGAAAAAAGGACGCGTGCTAAAGTTCCCCAATGCCATTGAAGCCTGGGATTCCCCGGTTCCCGGGAGCGTGCTGGGCAGCCTGTGGCTGGCATCTGCTCTGCACCCTGAAAAATATTCCGATGAAGAATGGAAAAGAGCCGCCACTGACTTTTATGAAACCTTCTACGGCTTTACGCCTGACCTGACCAGCCTTTATGCAGAAGAATAATTTACGCTTCCGGTCTTTTCGCACCGGACATACTTTCCCCTCAAAATACCTGCTTGCCGCCGCTCTTTTCATGGTATCCGCTCTTAGCTTCCTGTCCCTGATGACAGGCAGATACCCTCTCTCTTTCGGCCTGCTGCTGAGCGGCGATACCCAGGCAGTCCGGGTGTTTATCACCCTGCGGGTTCCAAGAACAGGTATGGCGCTCCTTGGCGGCTTTGGCCTTGGGATTGCCGGATATGTGTTTCAAACCATCTTCCGCAATCCTCTGGCTTCCCCGGATATGATCGGCGTCTCCTCAGGGGCCAGCGCAGGAGCTGCCTTCGGCATTTTATTTCTGTCCTCAGGCGCCTTTGCAGGCGGGCTTTCCGTTACGGCATCCGCTTTTGCAGGCGGGCTTTTGGCCGTTTTCCTGACCCTGGCTCTGGGAACCCTGGTTCCCGGAAAAGGCAGCGCTTCTATGATCCTTGCAGGCATCGCCGTTCACTCTCTGGCCCAGACCTTCCTTATGATATTAAAGCTTCTGGCGGACCCGGAAAAGGAGCTTGCCTCCATTGAGTACTGGCTCATGGGAAGCCTTGGCGCAGTCACCCTTAAGCGTCTGCCCGTAAGCCTTATCCTCGGACTTGGCTGTGTGGCAGGATTGTGCCTGCTTCACCGGCAGCTTCTTCTTCTTTCTCTGGAAGAGTCCGAAAGCCGGATGCTGGGCGTTCCTGTGGAAAAGCTCCGCTTTGCAGTCCTTCTTCTGGCCACACTGCTTACCGCTTCTATTATCAGCAACACGGGGCTGATCAGCTTTATCGGCCTGCTGGCTCCTCATACGGCAAGGCTTCTTTCCAGGGATAACCGCTTTCCCACCCTTTTGCTGAGCGGCCTTTGGGGGAGCATTCTGCTTCTCGCCGCCGACATTCTGGCCCGCAGCACGGGGGCAGGCGAATTACCGGTAAGTATTTTTACATCGCTTTTGGGCGCGCCTTTTCTCATTTACCTGGTGGTAAGATCTGACCATCCATAAAATTGCCAAATTTTCCGGGAGATCCGAGACATGAATTCACCCTTTTTTACCGCGGACAACCTGTGCGCGGGATATGGAAAAAAGATTATTCTTGAAAATATTTGTTTTTCCCTGGAACAGGGAACCGTCACCGGACTTTTAGGCGCAAACGGCAGCGGCAAATCTACCCTGCTGAAAGTTCTCTGTCAGCAGCTTTCCTATCAGGGCTGCTGCCGGTTCATGGGCCAGCCGCTGAACGCCCTGTCTCATAGAAAGCTGGCAAAAACCGTCAGCTACATCCCCCAGCGAAGCGGTATTTCTCTGTCCCTTCCTGTGATTGACGTGGTTCTCATGGGCTTTAATCCCGGCTTAAAGCTTTTGAAGCGTCCCGCCGCCAGAGAACGTAATGCGGCGCGGCAGGCTCTGGCTGCTGTGGGCCTTCCCCAAAGAGAGGAGGAGGATTACCTCTCTCTGAGCGAAGGGCAGAAGCAGCTTTGCATTCTGGCAAGGACAATCGTGGAAAATACCCCTCTGCTTTTTCTGGACGAACCTGACAGCGCCCTGGATTTCCATAACAAATACCGGATTCTTCAAACCCTGCGGGGGCTCGTTTCCCATCAGGAAAGGGCGGCCCTGGTCTGTCTCCATGACCCCAACCTTGCGCTGCACTTTTGCGATCAACTGCTTCTGTTGAAAGACGGCCGCTGCATCGCCTCCCTTCATCCTGCCGCTGACGCTTTGGTCAGAATGCAGAGTGCTTTTTCGGAAATTTACGGCCCCGTGTCTCTCATTCCATGCACGGACAATAAGGGAAGAAAAAGACTGATGCTGCTTTCAGAGATATAAATGGATCAAATTCGGGAAAGGAACAAACTATGGAGCCTCTTGGATGTGTGATTATGGCCTCCGGAACCGGACAGCGTTTTGGCGGCAATAAGCTGCTTGCAGATTTCGGCGGCAGGCCTTTGATTTCCTGCATATTAAAAACCGTCTTAAACACTCCCGGCCTTTTTCCCTTAGCCGTCACCAGGCATAGGGACGTGGCCTGCCTGTGTCGGGAAATGGGGATCGCCGTACTCTGCCACGACCTTCCTTACCGGAATGACACCATCCGGCTGGGGCTTCAGGCTCTCTCAGGGGATCTTCCCTTTCAGCATGAACCGCCGTCCCTCCCAGCCCCTCCGCTTCCGGGCTGTATCTTCTGCCCTGCCGACCAGCCCCTCCTGCGCAGGGACAGCCTGGCCGCCCTCATACACGCTTTTTCCCTGAACCCTGACAAAATCTGCCGCCTTGGCTATGGCGAAAGGGAGGGAAGCCCGGTTTTGTTCGGAAGCCGGTTTTTTCCGGAATTATTGACCCTGCCCCAGGGAGCCGGAGGCTCTTACCTCATAAAAAAATATCCCGCACAGGTCATTCTTGTACCTGCACGGGATTCTTATGAGCTTTATGATGTGGATACTCCACAAGATCTGAAACTGCTTTCCGCTCTTTGACAGCTTTTCTTTCAGACAAGCCCTCCGCCTTCTTGTCCTCTCAGTTCTCTTTGTCCTTCGGCAGCAGGATATTCAGCAGAATCGCCACAAGGGCCGCCGGAACGATGCCGGAACCGCCAAAAATCAGTTGGACTGCCTGGGGAGTATTTGCCAGAACTCCTGTGTTGGCCCCCATACCATAGCCCACTCCCAGGGCCACGGAAACAATGGTCAGATTCCTGGGAGTCATGGGGCCTTTCATAATCAACTGAATTCCGCTGACCACAATAGAGGAAAACATCATCACCGCCGCGCCTCCCAAAACGGACTGAGGCATGATGGACACTAACGCTCCCAGCTTGGGAATCAGCCCGCAGAGGATCAGGAAAATGGCTCCGGTAGCCAGCGCAAAGCGGTTGACCACCTTAGTCATCGCAACCAGTCCTACGTTCTGGCTGAAAGAAGTATTGGGCAGAACCCCGAACAGCGCCGCAAAGGAAGAGCCGATTCCGTCGCAGATCACTCCGCCGGATAATTCCTTATCGGTGGCTTCTCTTCCGATCCCGCCCTCCATCACTCCTGAAATATCTCCTACAGTCTCCACTGCGGTCACGATAAACATGATCATAACCGGAATAATAGCCCTCACATCAAACACGATTTTCACCGGCATCAGGGACGGAATGGCAAACCAGCCCGCTTCCCTTACCTTGTTAAAGTTCAGCACCCATGCTTTGGTGTACTCTGCCCCTTCCGGCGTCACTCCCGTGTTGGGAAGCACAAATCCCATGATGAAGGCGACTATGTATCCGGCAATGATGCCGATCAAAATGGAAGCGGAACCGGCCATCCCCTTCACTCCATGCTTTAAGGCCAGGATCACGATCAGAACAAAAAGGGCCAGCAGAAGATTTTCAGCGGAGCCGAAATCCTTTGCGTTATTCCCTCCACCAAAGGAATTGATGCCCACTGAGATCAGCGAAAGCCCGATGGACAAAACCACCGTTCCCGTTACCACGGAGGGAAAAAATTTCCGCAGGGGCTTTAAGAAAAATCCCAGTATTCCTTCGAAAATTCCTCCTAAAATGGAGGCGCCCATCATTGCGCCGTAGGTAAGCACTCCGCCGCCCATACTGGCTGCCACGCTGTTGAACACACCGATAAATCCCGAACTTGTCCCCATAATAATGGGAACCTTTCCTCCCACAGGCCCTATGGCATAGAGCTGCACCAGAGTCACAAGCCCCGCCACCAGCATGGCGTTCTGCAAAAGGCTTACCTGCAGGTCCGCAAATTCTCCCCCGCCTATACCGCAGGCGCCTGTAATAATCAGGATCGGCGTCAGATTTCCCACAAACATTGCCAGCACATGCTGCAGGCCCAAAGGCACCGCCTGTGCCAGCGGCATTTTTGCCTCAAACTGATACGCTGCCTGAGACAATTCTTTTTTGTTCTCCATGAACATTATCCTCCTCATATGTAGAATAAATGTATCATATAACATATGGGAGGTCTGCGCAAGGATAAATTATAATCCCCTACTTATACTCCAGATTCATAATAATATTCTGGGGATAATCTCCATACTTTTCCCCAAAAATATTAAACCCTCCAATATACTGCGCATCTTCCTTATTTCCGATCCGAAGCACGATCGCGCCGTCCTTCATAATGTCCAGATCCTCCACCGTCACATCCCCGACACGCTCCTCGTTAATATAGCATCCGTTCTGCAAAACGCTCCACCTCACTAGAAGGCCATACTGGCTGCTGCCGGATTCCCACACCTTGGGCGTATAGCGTCCCCGCCTTGCGCCGAAGTCTCCGGGTGAAAGGAATGTCCCTATCTCCTTTCCATTGATCCACAGCGTAATCTCCGACTTCCAGTCCTCCCGGTAATTGGCCACCTCCGAGCATATTTCCATGGAAAAGCTGATACTCCGGACAGATGCGTTTTTGCGAAGCCTGTTGGGAAAGCGGTATTCCACATAACCGCCTGCGCTCCATAAAAGCTGAGCCCGAAACCGCTCCGGCATATAAAAGCATGACATTGTATCCTCATTCCCGATGATTCCATGCTCCCCTGCGATACCGCAGGTAGGTCTGGCCTCGCAGACGGAATAAGCGCCTACCGGCATATCCACCGTTTCCACATCATTGACATACTGGTCAATGTCCAACAGATTAATGTTGATCATATCCTTTTTCCGGCTGCAGAGCTTTACTGCCCCTCTTGTCCCGGGCTGTACCTCCGCATTGATCAACTCTGCCGTCTCCAGCATCTTCACATGCAGCGCCGCGCTTGACGGCGCAATGCAGAGCTTCTCGGAAATTTCCACAATACTGAGACTTTCCGTATAGAGCAGCTTCAAAATATCCAGCCGCACTTGTGAGGACAAGGCTTTTCCCAGATTACAAAGTTCCTGTCCGTCCGACAAATCCAACGATAGCGGTTTTGACATTTCATCCCTCGCTTCTTTCGCAGCAGCTAGCTATCCCTGCCCTTGCATATTCCCTGCAGATACCATATCACAGACAGGATTACCAGGAACAGCCCGATGCTGTAATTTATTTCTTTCCTGTAAAATTTTGATGCCGTCACTGCAAAGATAATCAAGTTGCTGAGCAACAGATAAAACAGGCTGTTTTTTCCAACTCCTGTCAGATAACGCACACACAGTTTCTGCGCCTTATTCTCAAGCGCCGCGGCAAGCAGATAATACAGGTATACAAAAAGCGCCGCGCCCGCCAGAAACGAAAAGGACAGCGGAAACCGGGACGGCTGGCCATCCGAAATCCACAGATAATCAATAGTATGCCACAGTGTCCCCACGCAGGCAAGAGCGAAAATAATTTTTCTAAAGCCCGCCTGCTTTCTGGCAAACCAGATGCCTGCTAAAAAATAGATTCCATAAGGGATAACAGGGAAATATGCACCTTCTATCCCGCCTGCAAGGCTCCCTGCAAAGCTTGCCCCGCTTCCCTTGTCTACCGCGATAAATCTGCCTGTTCCCGGCTGCAGAACCAGGCAGGTCAAAATTGACAGGGCTGCCATCACCGGCAGCCCCCATTTACATTTTTCCTGATGCAGTGGAAACAGAATGCCTGCCAACAGCATGACCAAAGCAAAGCTGAACAAAAATTCAGACCATCCTGCCAGGCGCTTTAACAGCAAAATTTCCAGTGCCAAATCCAGCCTCAAAGGTATTTTTTCTACGAATACCACATAGCAGAAGCTGGAAATATAGAAAGCCGCCAGCAAACGCAATGCATTTTTGAAAATACGTCCGGCCGTCTCTTTCCATTCCTTCCTGAAATAGGCAAGATGAGCTGCATAGCCAAAGCAAAACAGGAAGCCGGAAAAAGTAGTCAGGTTGATATAATCCGATATGTGTAACGCTACAGGGTTCCTGCCCAAATCCACATAAAACTGGATACAATGGGCAAGAATCATCTGCAATGTCAATATTCCTTTCAGAATATCGATTCTACGTACTCTCATTTGCTTCAGGCCTGCCACTTTCCCTCATTAATCTCGCGGATGGTATCTACGGAAATCTTCGGTTCTCTGTCATAAGTCAAAAGTCCGTTGATCTCCTGCTCCACATCCGTCAGCTCCGTATAGCAGAAGCCCTGCACATAAGGAGAAGCCAGAAGAGGCGCGATCACATCATTGTAACGCTTTGCAAAATCCTCATCCGATACCGCATTGGAATACCCCCAGCCTTCCGAATCTCCCTTTTGATAGGAAATCCCGCCAAACTCCGTTACCAGAATAGGCTGCCCCACGTATTCCCATCCATTAGCAAACAGGGGACGCCCCGCAGCGGTAAACTGGAGAATATTTTCAAGAGAGCTGTAGCGTTTTTCCAATACCTCCCTCTGCCACTCATAATCATGAACGGTAAGCAGATCGGTACAGGTATGCTCCCAGCCGTCATTGGAAATCACCGGCCTGGTGGTATCCAATGACTTGGTGAGATAAATCATAGCGGCCGAATGGCTCTGCTGCTCCACATTATCTTTAATATTTGGTACGCCCCAGGACTCATTCAAGGGAGTCCATGCCACAATACAGGGGTGATTGTAATCCCTCACAATCTCCGACATCCATTCCTTGGTAATTCTCTGGACATATTTGCGGGAATACACATAAGCCGCCGCGATCTCTCCCCATACAAGGAAACCCAAGCGGTCTGCATGATACAGAAAACGGGGATCTTCTATCTTCTGATGCTTGCGCACCCCGTTAAATCCCATGGATTTAGCCAGTTCAATATCTTTCACAAAGTCCTCATCTTCCGGCGCTGTAAGCAGAGACTTTCTCCAATATCCCTGATCCAGCAAAAGCTTCTGGAAATAAGGGCGGTTATTTAGCAAAAATCTGCCGTTTTCAACGGATACCTTCCGCATGCCAAAGTAGGATGTAACCTCATCCACCACTTCCCCGTCCACGGACAGGGTAAACTCCACATCAAACAGCCTGGGATTTTCCGGTGTCCAGGCCAAATCCTCCTGGAAATTCCAGTTCCGGAGAAGCTGCTGATCCAGCATCACGGAAAAGCTTCCGGCCTCTCTCTCCGCATCTACCGCCAGGGAAGCCATCTCGCATCCCTCAAAGCTGATCCTGGTTTTAAGCTGTGCCTTGGCCACTCCATTGATTTCGTACTGGAACTCCGCTTTCATGTAATCTAAATCCGGCGTAATATGTACATAATCCAGATACCCTTTTCCTACTGCCTCCAGCCATACACTCTGCCAGATTCCGGTAGTGCGTGTGTAGAAAATGCTGGCGCTTTCCTTTTGCCAGAACTGCTTTCCTCTGGGCATCTCCAAATCCGTCACACTGTCCTCGGCCATTACCACAATGGTATTTTCCCCTTCTTTGAGAACCTGAGTAATCTCCATCTCAAAGCCGATATGCCCGCCTTCATGAAGCATCACAAGCTGCCCGTTTACCCACACCCTGCAAAGGTAATCCACCGCCCCAAAGTGAAGCAGGATTCTTTTCCCCTGCATCGCTTCCGGCAGGGTAAAATTTTTGCGGTACCAAACCACATCGCACTCTTCGTTGGTGCCAATCCCGGAAAGCTCCGACTGATACACATAAGGCACAATAATTTTCCTGTCAAAGCTGTCCTTCTCAAAGGAAAACTCCCATTCTCCGTTTAAGCTCATCCAGCAGTCCCTTACAAACTGCGGCCTTGGGTACTCTCCCCTTGGAATCCTTTTATTATTTTCAGTCTGCATATTAAATTCCTTTCAAATTACTGCAAGTTACAAAATCTTACCCCTTGACGCCGGAGGAAAGCGAGATTCCCTTGACGAAATATTTTTGTGTAAAAAGATACAAAATAATCATAGGTACAATAGCCACAGTCGCAATGGCGCTCATCTGAGGCACCTTATTGCCGTACACACCCTTGGCAAGCTGCAGACCGGCGGTCAGAGTCAGTCTGTCCAGATTATTGATGGCAATGGAGGGCCAGAGGAAATCGTTCCAGCTTCCGGTAAAGGTAAAGAGTCCCACCGCAATCAAAATCGGCTTACAACTGGGCAGTACAATCTGCCTGTAAATACGAAATTCATTTGCCCCGTCAATTCTTGCAGATTCCAGGATCACATCCGGAATCGCCATCATAAACTGACGGATCAGAAAAATATTATAAATCCCGGCCAGCCCCGGCACAATCAGGGCAATCGGCTTGTTCAGCCAATGGAACATATGCATCATCTTGTACATGGGGATGATGTTAGTGATTGCCGGAAAAGAACACAGGAACATGATCGTGTAAAAAAGTACATCCCTTCCCTTAAAATGCATCTTGGCATAGGCGTAAGCCGCCATGGAATAAATCAACACCGCAAGCAGAGTCTGGCTTCCCGAAACAATAATGGAATTGACAAACCAGAAATAAATGGGAAGCTGCTTGTTATCGGCAGATAATAATTCCTTAAAATTATCCAGCGTCCAAGTCTTTGGCAGATAAAGAAACCCGCCCGCCTGAATCACTTCTTTTTCTACCTTAAAGGAGGAAATGATAATCCACAGCAATGGAATCAGGGCAATAAACGCCATAATACACAGGACTCCAAAAGCAAACCAGGATGTTTTTGACGAGCAATAAGCCTGCTGCTCTATGCTTTCATCCACTGTTTTTCTTTTTTTCATATCTCATCCCTCCTTAATCTTCCTGACGACGCATCATGATAAGCTGTACTACCGATACAACTCCGATAATAAGTCCTAAGCAGGTGGACATGGCGCTGGCCATTCCTGCCACAGATTTGCCTGTACCAAAGGCAAGATTACGTATGTACATCAGGAGCACAAAGGTAGATTCACTGGGACCGCCTCCCGTCATGATAAGAGGCTGTCCGTAAATATTAAACTGTGCAATAATTGATACCACAATGGTATAGGTCAGCGGGAATTTAATACTGGGCACGGTAATGTACCAGAATTTTTTAAGGCCGGTGGCGCCGTCAAGCGACGCCGCCTCCAAAATTGACCGATCAATCCCTGCAAGAGCTGCCACATAAATGATCAGATTTCCTCCCAGCCCCCACCAGACAGTGGTCACCACAATGGTAATCCAAGCCCAGGGCTGCTCCCCGTACCAGTTAATGTCCGTCCCGAACAGGTGATTAAAAAGCCCCAGGGAACGGTTAAAAATAAACAGCCATGTAAGTGTTACAGAAGTAATGGAGAAGAGAGTCGGCATATAGAAAATTCCCTGAAAAATATTCCGCCCCTTGGGTCTCTTGTCCAAAAGAATCGCTATGATAAGCGGAAGCAATACCTGGAACGGCACACAGATAATGACAAATATGACCGTGTTTTTAAGACCGTTCCAAAATTGCCGGTAAAAAGTTGATTCCTTGTTGGTAAAGATCGTCGCGTAATTCTCTATCCCAACCCACTTAGGGCTGCCGAACAAATCCCATTTTGTAAAGGACGCATAGATTCCAAAAACCATGGGAATCAGAAAAAATATCAGAAACATCAATAGATGCGGCGCCAAAAACAAATACGGCGTCAGCTTTTGTTTCTTTTTGGTTGCCATCCCTGCCATGCCTTCTCCCTCCATTCTCCTTTTTGGTTAATTCTTATTCACTCATTTCAATCTTGTCTTTGGTTTCCTGTACAGCCTGGTCCAAAGCTTCCTGAGGGGTTGTACGTCCCCAAAGCACCTCGCCCAATACGGTGTCAAGACTTTCTACCGCATAACCGTAGTACTTGTAATCATAAATCTTCAGCTCGTCGTTCTCATCCGCAAGGAAAGCCTGAGGCATATCCTGGAACTCGGCTACGTCCTTGATGGATACGTGTGCAGGACACTGACCTGCCTTGGCCCATTCAAGAGAGTTGTTGCCCATAAAGTTGATAAAGTCAAGCACTGCCATGGTCTTTTCATCATCTCTGGAGTCGTTCTTGGGAAGAACAAACTGATGGGAAGAAGTCCAGTTTCCTTTGGTTCCTGCATCAAAAACGGGGTAGTCAAACATCTGTGCATTTAAGCCTGCTTCTTTAACATTGTTGTACATCCAGATTCCTTCCGGACAGAACAGCACTTTACCTGCAAGGAAGAGCTGCCAGGAATCGTCGCCTTCCTTCTGTCCATAACCGGAGTTCATAATGTCATTCCAGTTCTCCAGTACCTGAACAGCCTTTTCATTGTTAAAGTCAGGGGTATTTCCGTCAGTACTCAAGGTTCCTCCAAGCTGTGCATAGGAAGCAAGGAACTTCACGCGCAGCCATGCCATACCAATGGGAATGATCTCGTCTGCCACACAGGCGTCCGCCACTGATTTCACCTCATCCCAGGTAAGAATTCCATCGTCAAGTACGCCGTTGCCATACTTCTCATAGAGATCCATGTTGGCATACAATACATAAGTATGTACGTCAAGGGGCACACCGTAGTGTCCGCCATCCAGTTCGGTCATTGCCCATGCCTTGGGGTTGTAGTTTTCTGCTTTTACTTCAGAGCCATCCAGAAATCCTGTGTAATCCGTAAGGAATCCCTGCTCCTGGAAAAGAGGCACACGCTCTACGTGATTGATACATACATCGGGAACATCCTCGCCCGACTGAATTGCCAGAGGCATCTTAAGATACAAATCGTTTGCTTCCATTGCTCTGTGATTTACCGTATAATCAGGCTCCGTCGCGTTATAAGCGTCTACCATGGCCTGCATGGAGGTTCCGTCCGCGCCGGTAAACACGGTCCAGAACTCAATCGTTCCCTTTTTGCCGGGAGCTACCTGGGGTGCTTCCTCTTCTGCCCCTGCCGCATCCTCCGTGGCTGCGTCTGCGGTATCGGTATCGCCGGATGTATCGGCATCAGCTGTATCCTCTGTTCCTGCATTTGATGAAGAGGAATCTGATCCCCCGCCGCATCCTGCCAGTGATGCAACCATACATGCTGCCATCAACAATGCTGCAATTTTTTTAAACTTCATTTCTTTACCTCCCTTTTCTTGTTGCTTTCTTATTAGCATATGCCTTTGCAAAGACTTTCGAACAGAAATATTGTTTTATTCAAACTTTTCTCTATTCTTATAAGCCAAATATTACAACATATTGGCAACTAAATCAACACTTTTTTTATTCCAATTATAAATATTGCGAATAAAGTCATTTTATTTATCCAGTTTTATTGTTTTTAACTCTTTAAAGCGCCGGTGCAAAACGGCAACGGACGATGCGTCAGCAGCAAATTTCCTTATGCGGACCTGCGCATTAAAAAGAGCCGGCCCGTGGCCGACTCCTTCCTTATAATAATGTTCTGTTTCGTTTCTATTTCTTTGCCGCTTTCTTTTCAGCCGTTTTCTTAGCCGCCGCTTTCCTCTTTGCAGCCTGCTCCGCTTTCTTTTTCTCTTCCGCCGCCTTTTTCTCGGCAGCCTCCTGCGCCTTTTTCCATTCCCTTTCCTTGCCGAAATCAGAAAGCCTGCAGCTTATCCTGGTTATCTGATAAATCTTCTCGATGGCCGCCTCCGAAAGCATATCCGCATCCATCCGCCACTCCCAGTTTCCGCCCAGAGTAGACGGCGTGTTGATCCGCGTTTCTTTATCTAGTCCAAGGAAATCCTGCAAAGGCGTAATACAGGTATTCGAAGTACTCATCATTGCCATCCTGACAAAATCCCAGTACTTTTCCGCCTCCGGCGTTGCGCCGTTATTCATATATTCTTCTGCAAAGGCCCTGCTCTCCGCGCTCAGCCCCTTATACCACTGCACCAGCGTTTCATTGTCATGAGTGCCGGTATATACCACGCTGTTTCTGCCATAACCATGAGGCAGATAATCAGATTCCTCTCTGGGATCAAAGGCAAATTCCAACACTTTCATTCCCGGATAACCGCTGTCCTTTAAAAGCTGCTTTACGGTTGGTGTCAGATAGCCTAAATCTTCTGCGATAATCTGCTTTTGTCCAATCCTTCGGTTCAGTGCCCGGAAGAACTCCATTCCCGGCCCTTTTTCCCAATGGCCGTTTTCTGCCGTGAGGTCGCCGTAAGGAATACTGTAATATTCATCAAATCCCCTGAAGTGGTCAATCCTGACTACGTCATAGAGTTTAAAGCAATGATCGATCCTGCGGCACCACCAGTCATAATCCGTCTGTCTGTGATACTCCCATCGATACAGCGGATTGCCCCAAAGCTGTCCTGTGGCCGAAAAAGCATCCGGCGGACACCCTGCCACTGCAAGGGGCTGATATTCATTGTCAAACTGGAACATAGCCGGATTGGCCCAGGCATCGGAAGAGTCAAAGGCCACATAAATCGGCGTATCTCCGATAATCTCTATCCCGTTTTTATTCGCGTAATCTTTCAGCCGCTTCCACTGCACGCTGAAAAGAAACTGTATGTACTTATAAAACTCAATGTCATCGGCGTATTCTCTTTTGTAATAATCCAGCGAATAGCCCCAGCGTTTACGGATGTCCTCTGCCCACTCGCTCCAGGGCGCACCTCCAAAGCACTGCTTCACGGCCATAAATAAAGCGTAATCCTCCAGCCATGCTTCATTTTCTTTTACAAATTTCCGGAAATCCGGATCCCTTTGAATTTCACTGCGCTCAAAAGCCACCCGAAGAAGCGGAAACCGCTCCTCATACATCTTACCATAGTCAATCTTATGGGGATCACTGCCAAAATCACAGGCATCACATTCCTTTTTTGTCAGCAATCCTTCTTCTATCAGCGTCTCCAAATCAATAAAATAAGGATTCCCGGCAAACGAGGAAAACGACTGATAGGGGGAATCCCCATAGCTGGTAGGAGCGAGGGGTAAAATCTGCCAATAACTCTGCCCTGCCGCCTTCAACTTGTCAATAAAATCATACGCTTCCTTTGAAAAGCAGCCAATGCCGTATTTTGACGGCAAACTGGCCACCGGAAGCAGTACTCCGCTGGCTCTTTTCATCTTCTTTCCGCCTTTCTTAGCTATATTTTTCATATCGCTTTTTTATTATTATTATAATAAAATTCCTCCCGCTTAACAAGATGATAATCCTATCATTCTTTTATCCATTTCAATCATTTTATCCTGAAAGCCAAAAAAAGAGCTCTGTACCAGACAGAGCCCTTCCTTTTATGTTTTTGTGTAATTCTTACTGTGCCTTAAATTCCTTCTCGGCAAGTACCTTGTCATCCGGATCTGTGTAGCGAACTGCAAATGTACAGGTTCCGGCTGCTCCGCCCACTGCCTCGTCAAAAGAAGCCGCGATCTGCTCGAACGTAGCCGAATTTGCATCCAGAGCAGCAGAAAGGGTATCGCCTACTCCGTCTACCACCATACTGCTGTCTTCAAACTTACAGATCATGGTAAGTACATTTTCCTTTGCTTCAACGGAAAGAGCCATTCCCTCCTCGCCCATGCTTTCAAAGGAAGCATCCAACTGAGATTTTACAGCAGGATCATTGTAGTAATCTTCCAAGGTTGCATAAGTTCCTTCAGCTCCGGCAGCAGAAGCATCTGCTTCGGTTTCCGTATCTGCTGCATCCTCGGTATCCGCGCCGGTATCTGCCGCTGTGGTATCCTCTGTTTCTGTTTCTGTTTCTGTCTCAGCCTCAGTTTCCGTTCCTGCATCTTCCGTGTCCTGCGCAGTTTCCTCTACGTTTGCGTCATCATTGGTCTTTGCAGCATCATCGGAACCGCCACATGCAGTTACAGATAATGCCAGTGCCATAACGGCTGCACATGCAATTGATTTCAGTGTCCTTTTTTTCATAATAGTTCTCTCCTTTTCTGTTTTCTCCTCACTCTCACGGATAAGCCGTAAGATGTGTGCTTCACACAAAGAGAGAGTTTACTATTCTCTATTTCATTTGTCAACAGGCTTAATATTATATTAATATTTTTTAGTTTTTAATCTTCAAAAACAGTTCCCTGTCAAACCTGGGCTGAAACTCCATAATCTGATCGGCGATCCCCTCACAGCACTGCTTCACCTCCGGGTTTGCGGTTCCCTGGCTGTTTCTTTCCTTAAAAACATGCCCCCATTCCGTGAGGTTGATCTTAAAAATAAAATTACTGGGAATGCTCAGCATATAAAGCCCCCGTTTTACATCCGGATTATCCTTGTATTCCTCCTTAATATAGCCGTTCACTGTCCTGACAAACCGATCCCCGTCCTTTTCAATCACCTCGGGCGCGCTGATCCCCAGATATTCCAGCGCCATATCCGTAGGCACAATCTTTCCCTCATACCAGCCAGACATTTCCTGCCCAAAGCTTGCCAGCCTTGTGCTGTTTCTGATAATCCGGTTGTTAAAACGGGCCGCATGGGAATCCCAGTCATCCTGCCCTGCCCGGTGCAGTCCCTCCACAGTCACGGAAATATCGATAAACCGAAGCATTGTAATGTGGTGCCAGCCCCATTTGATCAGCCGCCCCAGCCAGTCATTGTATTTGCTTAAATCCTCCGCTCCTGCATCCTCCCTGATCCTTCCCTCTCTGGTAAGCACCCGTTCGCAGACGCCTCTGATTTCCAGTTCCTTCTCTCTGGTCCAGGATCTCCTGCTCATAAACATGGAAACGATTGCGTCCGCAATGCCAGTAATCTCATTTACGTAAATCTTCATTTTTGTTTTCCCTTCCTGATCGCCAGACCGAAGTCCTTTCGGTCTTTTCCGCTTTTCATATAAGTTCCTTTTATATATGCTCTTTTTCCGCCTTGGGCTGGAACCGTTTTCCATCCTGCAAGGCGGAAAAATGTGCAGAGAAATTATATCATCTTATGGCTTCTCATACAACCTTCCCGAATTCCTCCAATCCCATCTCCATATCCCCCGCTTCCAGAAAGCCTTGCAATTGCTGCGTATTTCTCACAGCCCCTATGGGGAATACCTGGAAAGGCTGACTGATCAGATATGCCAGAGACAGGGCCTGGAGGCTGTGTCCGGTTTCCTCCCGGAGTTTTAACAGGAGCTCATATTTTTTCAGATTATCTTCATTATAATAGGCATCGTCCACTGTCTGGCTCCTGAACTGTTGTCCTTTATTCTACCACACTTTTCCGGATAACCCCACAGAAAAAATTTTGTTTCTGCCTGTGACCTTTCCCCTCTTTTTTGCATCTAATTGTTGTAATATGAAAACGGCGCCGTTTCATACCACGGGGAAAGACATGGTATCAGGTTGAAAATAAGCCTGGCAGTCTATTTTCAACCAACAATTTGTGTCACAAGCGGCACAAATTGAATTGCAGATGCAAAACCGCCTGCGCGGATTTCGTATCGCATTGCCGCAAAAACGCGGCATGGAGGTTAAAATGAATAAAGACCAATTTACAAAAGAGGTACTGAACGTGGAAAGGAGCCTCTACCACACTGCCAGAGCCATTCTGGCAGACGATGAAGACTGTGCGGACGCAATGCAGAACGCGATTTTACACGCCTTTGAAAAGCTGCATACCCTCCGCAGTGAAGCCTATTTCAAAACATGGCTGACAAGAATACTGATCAATGAATGCTACCAGATCATCCGCTCCAAGCATCCAACGGTTTCTTACGAGGATTATTTTGAAATGCATACACAGACCGAAGCTGAAAGCAATTCAGAAATATTCAGTGTTGTGATGGAGCTTGAAAAAAATTACCGGGTCCCCTTTGTCCTGTTTTATGTAGAAGGATTTTCTGTAAAGGAGATCAGCCAGATGCTGGGGCTTACCCAAAGTACCGTTAAGACACGGCTTTACCGGGGAAGAAATCTTGTGAAAAAAAGCCTGACAGAAGGGAGAAGCGCATGAAAAACAGACAATGGAACCGTGAATTTCCCGATGTTCCGGAATACGTACATCACACAGTATCAGATACCCTTGCCGGTCTGGGAAACGGTCAGGAAAAAGCAGGGATGCACATCAAAGTTGTGCAGAAGGGAGAAAAAATGAAAAGAATAAAGACACGTACTATGATTATATTAGCAGCCGCACTGATTATTATCCTGGGAACCACCGTGGCAGCAGCGGAACTGTTTCGCTGGAATGAAAGGGCAACGGAAATATTTGAAGCGGAGCCGGAACTGCAGGACAGGCTGGCCGCGGAAGAGATAGCCCGGGAGGAATCCCAGTCTGTAACAGACAATGGCCTGACCATCACTGCCATTCAGACAATTCAGGATTCCAATTGCTTCTACGCGCTGTTCGAGGTATTGGCCAAGGACAACAGTCTCGTGATCGACGAGGAGTGCGGTATGGATTATCTGCTGGATTTTCAGGGCTCGGATGATCCCTTCTCCTACAAGGGATGGGGCTTTGTGGACAGCACCCGCCAGGCGCCCTCAAACAGCAGATATTTCGAGATTTACGGAACCAAAAAAGAGGAAAGCACTGACGATCTGCATATGAGTATCAGCTTTACCGCGCTTACCGGCCCTGGAGCCAAAGCAATGAAGGGAAATGTACTGATTGAAGGGGACTGGAATTTTGACTTCACCGTTCACCCTGCCGCTTCCACACACATTGACTTAAACAGGGAATATCAAATTGCAGGCTGTCAGGTTCGTGTGGAATCCATAGACCTCTCTCCCCTTACCGGTAAGATTACCTGCAACAGTGAGGATATCAGCGTCCTCGCGGAAAAAGAGGGGGTCAATTTAGATCAATTGGATGAACTGACAGCCACTTATATCACCGGGGTGAAATACCAGGACGGCACCGTGATCGGCCAGGATGATTCTTCTATGCTTTGGGAAAGCTATCCCGCAGAAGGAAGCTACGAAAAACTGATTCGCTTCAGTCATGTAATTGAACCGGAAAAGGTAATCGCATTGCTGCTCGGGAATGATAAGGATGAAATTGCATTCCAGTAAAGCCCCACACCCTGAAAGGCGCCCATGTTCTCCGGGCGCCTTCTTATTGTCTCCGTTGATCCTCACAGTTCCTTCCACTCCAGTATCGCCGTTACCAGCGCCAATACCCCGATGGTCACTCCATACACGGCTCCCGCCGGAATCCCCGAAGCCCCCAGCAGCACTGCCATAGGTACAGCCCCCGAAATCATTCCCGCTAAAACTGTCAGAAACACAGACGTACTCTGTTTCACCGCCCGGGTTTCGTTTTCCCAGTCAAAGACAGGAAACCGCCTGTTGATGGCAAGTCCAAGCCTTGCACTGAAAAGAATATATGCGGCGGGCACAGTCACAAGGCTTACAACGTCTCCCATATCCGGCTTCAGCGCTATAAGCAGCGCCAGCTCCGACACCAGATAAAAAGGAAAGACCACCAGCAGATCAGCCAGCACCTTGCTGCGCGCCAGCGCTTTTTCAGACACCGGAAAGGTCTGCATCATCCACCACTGCTTTCCCTCCATAGAAATGGAGCAGGCCGTCAGCGGCATCATGGCGGGCAGCATTCCAAGCAAAACCGGGATTGTCCTCTCCGCAATACCCTCCACCCCCAGCAGTCCGTCGATCGCTTCCTTTCCCATAACCGCTGTCCCCACAGCCAGGATCACCATCATCATCGCCCCAACCATAGTGTTCGTCACATATACCACGGAAGAAAAATAATGCCTCAACTCCCTCTCCGTCATACTTCGCAGGAAAGACTTTTCCTTCAACGCCTTTAGGGAGAGGTTTTTCCGGTTCCCGGCGGCGCTTTCACCCAGCAAGCTGCAGATTTTTGTGTAAAAAGGACGCAAGATTTCCAGAAAAATCACAAAGCCCCCCAGCGGAACTGTCGCAAACAGCAAAAGCTGCGAAAACCTTCCCTCCACCATGGCCCCGGAGAGCCACAACGCGGGCAGGTAAATTCTCCGGACTCCTGCCTTCAGAGCGGGCGTGATCTGCAAAAGCATTTCCTCCAAAGCCCCTTCATCCATCCGGGATATTCCGTCAGACATTCCAAAGCTTCCCACCAATATCCCGCACACCAAAACCATGGTGAGCAGAATCATTGCCAGATTTTTTTGCTTCCACCTGCTGCCGATCCCTGCAATCAGCGCCCCTGCCACAGAGGCCGCCGTCAGCGGCAAAAGCGGAACAAACAGGCTTCCCGCCAGCCCATAAAGATAAAATACGATTCCGGGTTCCTCCATCAGTCCATACACCGCCATGCCCGGAATCATCACCAGCATTGTCAGAAGCAGATTGGTCAGATACATGGAAAGAAACCGGCTGACAATAATAGCGCGAAGCTCCACCGGAAGTGCAATCTGCTTTTCAAAGGCTCTGTTGTCGAACAACACCGGCCCAGCCTTGATCATGGTAAAGAAAAAGATAATCACCGACACGCACACGACGGGCATCGCCACGGCCAGTTCTCCTGCTCCCGCCACAATCAGTCCATAGCTGGCGCCGCAGACATAAGACACCAGCACGAAAACCACCATAAGCCACGCCGCCCCCATCAAAAGGTAACGGGATTTTTTCTTTTTGTCCCCCGTGAAACGGAACTCGTTAAACCCAAAAAGACTCCGCAAAAAAAGCCCCGTGAGCAGTCTAATCTGTCTTCCCATGGCCTGCCACCTCCATAAACACATCCTCCAGGGATTTATCCCCGGTCAGCTCTGCCACCGTACCCTCCGCCGCCAGATGGCCCTCTGCGATCACCGCAATGCGGCTGCAGAGCTTTTCCGCCACCTCCAGCACATGGGTGGAAAAAAAGATCGCGCTCCCTCTCTCACAGAGGGCATGCATCTTATTTTTAAGAATCAGCGAGGCCTCCGGGTCAAGGCCTACGAAGGGCTCATCCAAAATCAGCAGCCTTGGCTCATGAATCAGCGCCCCCATAATCGCCAGCTTCTGCTTCATCCCGTGGGAATAGGAGGAAATCAGATCGCCCAGGGCCTTAAGCATCCCAAAATCCCCGGCTTCCTTCCGGATCCGCTTCTCCCTCTCCTTCCCCGGAACCTGGTAAATGTCCGCCACAAAATTCAGATACTGAATCCCCGTAAGGTAGTCGTAAAGCTCCGGATTGTCTGGGATGTACGCCGTCACCCTTTTACAGGCAAGAGAATCCTTCTTTACATCCTTTCCGTCCACCCGGATCTCCCCCTGGTCAAAATCACAGATCCCAACGATACACTTGATCGTGGTGGTTTTTCCGGCTCCGTTATGACCGATAAACCCGTAAATATCTCCCGCCTCCACTCGCAGTGAAAGATTCTCCACTGCGGTTTTGGTTCCCCCATAGATTTTCGTCAGATTATTAATCTCCAGCATGTTTTCATCCTTTCCATTGCTTCCTTATGTTATATTGCTCCCGCATCCGCCGCCAGCCTTCTAAACCGCTCCTGATCCTTCAAAACTTGAAAAACCGGATTTGAAAAACTCTGCGCAATACTTTCCCTGACGCTTTCGCTGCTGCGCACAGCCTCCGTTCCCAGCTCCATTTCCTCGAACCAGCCGTCCAGGAGGCTGAAAAAGGAATCTCCGTGCAGCCTGATCCCATCCGCAAAAAGCTGCCGACAGGCCGAAATATATCGCTCCAGATGCCGGAATATTTCTTCCTCGCTCCTGTCCGCCTTCTTTGCTTTCCTATCCGGACGCCGATCCGCCAGCCTTCCAGCCAGATACACCGCCGCCTGATATTCATACTTCCCGGCGGCATTGGGACTGAGTCCCTGTAGCTGAAAAACCTCCAGAATTTTGTCCATCCGTTTCAAAATCTCGTTCCCGAAATCCATTTCCCCTTCCATGTCAACTTCCGCGCCAGCCTCGTCAGTTTCTTCACCGCCTTCAGTTTCTCCAGCTTCCTCTGCCTCCCTCTGCAAGGCCGCCTCCTTCCCCCTCACCTCCAGAAGAAATATCCCGTAATCAATCATCCTCATCAGGCACTGATACATTCCGGTCTGCGCCGCCCGCTCCGCCTTCTGGTAATCTCCGGCCATCAGATATGCCATTGTCAGGAGTTCTTCCGTATTTTCCATGTATCCTGCCTTTAAGGCGTCCTCCCCCAGCTCTTCCAGCACCTGATCTGGCCTGCCCACCATCAGATTCAGCATTGCCTTTAATCCCACCACGCCTTTACAGATTCCCACGTCCTGGCAGTCTGCAAGAATATGCCCGCATAGATCCAGTACCATCTTCACCGCCGCCTGCCTGCTCTCATCCGTGTCCGCAGCCCCCACATGGTTCAGGAGCAGCACCGCCATCCGCTGCAGAAAGGGGTAACAGGAATAATACTTCCGGATCATTTCTTCACATTCTGTCAGCACCTCCTGAAACGGCCTGGCATTAAAAGCCTCTGCAAGCCTTTGATAATGGAAGCGAATCTGTTCCCTGTTCAGCATAGGGACATAATTAATCAGTTCATCCACAGAAACCTCAAAGTAAGAGGCAAGCAGCGGCAGCATCTGGATGTCGGGCATGGTAGTCCCGGTTTCCCATTTGGAGACAGAGGTCTTGGTCACGCCGATAAAGTCCGCCAATACCTCCTGGGTCACTCCCTTTTTCCTTCTCAGCGTTAAAATATTATTTCCGATTCCTTCCACTCCCATCGCCTGCGGCCTCCCATCCGAATATTTTCTGATGCCTTCTATAAGCTTATTCTACCGACTTTTTCTTTGTCCTTCAAGAGCGCCTTATGCCACTTATTTCATATTTGTTGCCCGCCACGCCACCCAAAAAGGCCTTCGAAGCAACCCTCGAAGACCTTTTACGAAACAGCGGATGCCAACTTTGCCAGGCATCCGCTGTTTATAGAAAGACAATCTATCTCTGATTAAATTTTTCGGGCTCCACATATTTATGCTCATTCGCCGCGAAGCCGTTTTGGTATTTCACCGTCACATACATGGTCTCTTCTCCATTGACAAGCTTTACGTAGCAGACATCGTCCACAAACTTATCCGTAATGTCAACCTTCTGGTCAAGCCAGTAGACCCAGACACAGCCGTCGTCCTCATATTCCACACTCGGCATCATCAAATGCTCCATGAGCTCATCTTCCGTCATGGGTATTTCACTTCCGTCCTCTGCAAAGGTAACGCCCCCTCCGGCCATGACGTTCTCGTTTCCGTCAGCATCCGTATAGGTCAGGCCATAGGTTCCGTCCCCGTCAAACCGGATCGTCGCATCGGTGCGGTCTCCCTGTATCCACAACTGAACCGTGCGCTGGATTCCGCCTACATCCATGGCGTAGGCCACGCTGGCGCTGGCCATAAATACGGCGATACCTGCAATAGATGCTGCCATTGCCTTTATCCTATGTTGTCTTTTTATTCTTTTCATTTTTTCCACCTCCAAAGAAAATTCACCGGATGTCTGAATTGCCGAAAATGCCTTCTTGTATCTCTCTCTATTCGTCATACTCCCAGTCCTCCTTTAAAGTGTTTTTAAGCAGCGCCCTTCCGCGCGAGAGTCTGACCTTCACATTTCCCTGTGTCAGCCTCAGAATTCCCGCAATTTCAGCCACAGAATAGTCCTCATAATAAAACAGGTGAATCACAATGCGGTACTTCTCCGGCAGCTTCATCACCGTCTCAAACAGCTCCGAGGACTCCTTTGATTCAAAGGTTAAGGTTTGTATGTAATCCTCCAACGACAACGCGTTCCGCCTGAAAAAAGTATTGTTTTTGTTCTTTGCCCTGTTGATTGCCACTCTGATCAGCCATGCCCGAATATGCTGCTCCGATTCAAACTCCTTTTTTTGAGACCAGTACTGAATGAAAGTATCCTGAACAACATCCTCGGCATCCTGTGCGTTTTTACATATACTGAAAGCCGCAGCATACAGATTGTTCCGGTATTTCCCGATTAGCATCTCCACTGATGGTTTCATAAGCATGCTCCTTTGTACGTTTGAAAAGCCTTTCACTAATAATACAAAGTGAAAGGCTAAAAGGTAACAAAGTATTTGTAAATTTTTTAAACCGGAATGACGTCAGCCCGGCAGTTCCCGCAGGCTGGCGTGATATAGTTCCCTGAAATAAGCGTCCTTTGCCATAAGTCCCTCAAAAGTTCCCTGGCTCACAATCCTGCCCTTACAGAAAACTACCAGACGGTCAAAATGGGCGACAGAACTCAGCCTGTGCGCAATGGCAATCACTGTCCGGGTTTGCAGCCTTGCGGATACCTCCCTCATCACAGCCTCCTCCGTCAGGTTATCCATGGCCGAAGTGGACTCGTCCAGGATCACAAGCTCCGAATCCTTAAACCACAGCCGCGCCAGGGCAAGCCTTTGCTTCTCACCCCCGGAAAGGCAGGCCCCCTTCTCGCCGATCCGGGTCTCCACTCCGTTATCCAGACCCTTGATCAAACCGGAGAGCTGCACCTTTTCCAGCGCCTCCAGAATCCGCTCCTTCGAAACCTCCTGATCAAACACCACATTTTCCCTCACCGTCCCGTCAAAAACCGGAGCGTCCTGAGAGACATAACTGACTCTTTTGTACAGCCCATCCAGGCAGAGCTCCTTCAACTCCCTGCCACCCAGGAGGACCTGCCCCTGCTCATATTTCAGAAGCCCCAACAAAATTTTGATCAGTGTGGATTTACCGCAGCCGCTTTCTCCCACAAAGGCCACCTTCTCCCCTTTTCCCACATTCAGGCATAAATCACGAAAAATTTCCCGCTCCTTATAGCAAAAGGAGAGATTCCTCACATTGATTTCCCCAATTTCGCCTGTCAAAGTCTCTCCTTCCGCCAACTGCCAATCATCCCCGGCGTCCAAAAACTCTTCAAACCTTGCATAGGAACCCCAATCCAGCTTATACTGCACATAGAGCACATTGAAAATCGCTATGGGCATATAGGCGTTTTCAATCAGCGTAAGCAGCGCCACCACCGAGCCCACCGAAAGCCTCTCCCCGCTCCATGCGTACAGCAGAATGCAGATGTCAAGCACGGCCACCAGCAAAATAAATATCGTAAAAAAGGCTTCGTGGATCATATTCATCTTCACCTTGGAGGAGACGATGTCCTCCTTCGCGCCCCGGGCCTTTTTTATCTCATTTGGAAACTGCCTTTCCATGCGGAATACCAGCATCTCCATAAACCCCCTCACCAGATAGTGATTGAGCAGCTCTTCATTATTCAAAATCCTTTCCTTGATCCGATAAAGAAATTTCAACAATAAATTGGTGACTACAAAAATAATTCCATACCCCGCCAGCAGCACACAGGTAACGCTTCTGCTGATCCGCCAGATAAAGTATATGCTGAACACAATGGTGGGCAGCAGCTCCCGAATCAGCTCCATCCAAAAGCCAAATACCACATTTTTTCCTGCCTCAGCGCCGTTTTCAATTCTTTGCGTCAGCATTCCCGTGCCTGTCTTCTGGTACTCCATGTAATCAATGCTGCTGATCTTCCCCAGAGCAAGCAGTTTAAAATCCAGGTAAATCCCATGCTCCAGCTTCTTCTCGGGATAATTGGCCACATAGTTCATGCAATAATAAACGGCCAAAATAATGCCATAGACAGCAATCTCTCTAAGCGCCAGCGTCCCCTCTGCCAGCCCATCGATCACCCCCTGAAAATAATCGGCCTTATAGCCTGTCAGGAAGGAACTGCCCATTCCCAGCCCAATATAAACTGCCGCTATTGCTTTATTTTTCTCTAATACTTTCTTTATGTAACGCATAACTGTACTCCTTGTCTTTTCTTCTCCAAAAATGTTTTCAGTATCTGATTTTGGAAGCAGTACAGTTCATGACTGTCAGCAAGTTCCCTTTAACCTCAGCACAATCTGCTAACAGATTTCATCAACTGTACTGAGTTGTTATCCCCGACATATTTCATAATCATCCTCACCCCTTTCCGCTCAAAATATCTTGTCTTTCATTAACCTCGTCAATACTTTTCGCCGCTTAGCTTTTCCTCCCAGTCCGCTTCCTTAAATCCCACAAGCACCCTGTCGCCATCTACGACAATCGGCCTCTTTACAAGCATCCCGTTCGTGGCAAGAAGCTTTAACTGCTCTTCCTCGCTCATGGCAGGCAGCTTGTCCTTTAACTGCAGTTCCTTGTACAGTAATCCGCTTGTATTAAAAAACTTCTTAAGCGGCAGAGCGCTCTTTCCATACCAGTCTTTTAATTCGTCAAAAGAAGGATTATCCTCTGCAATATGACGGTCGGTGTAGGAAATATTGTGTGCGTCCAGCCACTTTTTGGCTTTCTGGCAGGTAGAACACTTTGGGTATTGTATGAATAACATAATTTCTCTCCTTTCTATATATCCGGGCTGGCAATATCCTCCGGCATGCGGCCGGTCACTTGCCCTCCGGAAAACTCCTTAAATAGATAACATTTCTGTCTGGGTCAAAAAAACTCATGTTTATGGTGCCCCAGGGACGCTTCGTCGGCTTTTCAATTATTTCTGCCCCCAATGCCAAAACCTTCTGATACTCTTCTTCTATGTTGTCCACCGTAAACGCGATGCATATGTTTCGATTGGCATTATTTTTTATGGTACCATCATTATAGATCGTCAGCATTGTTTCGTCCGCAATGATTGTCTGGTGTACTTCATCGTTGCTGCCATTATCTGTTTCAAGCAAAGCCTTATAAAACTCTGCCAATCCAACAACGTCATTTGTCAACAATCCTACTTCTCCTAACCGCATAGTTCCCCTCCCGGCTGTCTCAATCTTTTACTTGATCTCTATCATTTTTTTGATTCCATTCGGAATAATATCAAACCCCATTTTCTCATAAAACCTCTCCTTGCCTTTGGCGGAAACGCCTCCGATTGTTGTAAAGTTCCCGGTGACAGAATTTGCTTTTGCATAATCCACCAGGTGATTAACGATCATGGTTCCAATGCCATTTCGCTGAAATTCCGGCAAGATTATTACTTCCTGAAGATACCAGTACATCGCGCCGTCTCCCACAAGCCTGATTTTCTCACAGATATTCCCGTCCATATTGCTCCTTTCTTATAGCTGCTTAAAGTAAGCTTTCAGCTCTTCTTTGCATGAGCCTTCAAGTTCTTTCATTTCCACTCCCTGGATAGCGGCTTCCAAATGATACAAAATCACAACACAAGTACCTGGATATTGCTCTTTGAGCCGAAAAACCGCTTCCTTGCTTCCGATTTCAATCAGTTCTTCCGCAGAATGAATGCCCACTGAGTGAAGCTTATTTTCCATTGTCTTACCCAGTTTCAATGTGGTAACTGCCGCCATATTTCCCCCTTTCCATAAGTACAAACTATTTCATCCCAAATTTATTTTTGGGATTCTTTTTCGAGCAGTTTGTCCAGTTCTGCGCGCAGCCGGGTTTTTAAGTCCTCCAATGCTTCCGGCGTTGGCAAAAATTCATCCGCTGTCAATTCCGAACCTAATTTCCAGACAGGGCCCGCTGTTTCCGTATCCCCCTTTCTTCTGGGAAAAAGATGCCAATGCATATGGAGGCCGCTGCCCGCGCCCAAAAGCTCATAGTTCAGCTTGTCCGGCTGAAAGGCATTGTAGACAGCCTCCGCCACAATTGCCATTTCATGGAGAAATTCATCCCTGAAATCCGGCTCCAGAAAATGCAGCTCAGTTGCATGCTCCTTGCAGAGAAACAAAGAGTAACCTTTGATCCGCTGATGGTCGCCAATTACAACATATCCCGTATTCAATTCTTTCACAAAATAGGGATTCTTACCATTTTTAATCCAATCAATCCTCTCACAAACCATACAGTATTCCATGATTCATTCCCTCCATCTGTAATAGTCTCATTTCATCAACTGTTTTCCGAATATTCTCTAATCCGCTCATCAATTCTTCGCACTACGCTATTGGTATAGGCAGTAAAATATTTTAACCAAAATCCACGGGCTGTGGGATTAAAACTCTCAAAATTCACTCCAAGCCTGGTATATCCTTCGCTTTTCAGCGTAGCTATGGCAAAATTCAACAGATTCTGATACAGCCCCTGCCTTTACCCACTTTGCCGCTGCCGTCTGATACATGGAGGCATAAATTTTCGGACGGTTTTCAGGAACAGATGCGTTTGCACCCATAGGAGAAAAAATCCCTCTCACATCTGTGGAGCGAAACGCATTGTCAAAGGGAGCATTACAACAAAGGAATCCTATCATCCTTTCATTTTCAAACGCAGCAACCCCCAATCCGTTTTCCGCCAAGCCGTATAAGTCAGGAATATCACACCCCTGTGGTAACTCTGCTACAGACCGCCGCTCCTCCTCGTAATTTGCAAGCGCAATTTCCGTTGCCTCTTTGACGTGCTTTTTTTCAAAGTTTATAATATCCATCAGTTTCTCTCCCGTTGTCTTAGAGCGTGTTTAAAAATTGCTTTCTGCCAGATATGCGTCAACAGTTTGTGAGAGATTTGTGCCAAATGAGGAAGTCGCAGCGGGCTACGTTGACCGAATTTGGCGCAAATATCACGCAAAGTTGGGTGTACAGATGGTGGGAATGAATTTTCAAACACGCTCAGTACAAAAAATTATCAGGGATACGGATATAAGCACGAATATGACCGTCCTTTTTATGTTCTAAAATACGAGAAATATTTCCAACATTTCCCTCTGCAGTTACGATATAATCATCATAATTTTCAAGTACAATTCCTATGTGATCATGATCCGTGTTGTCAAATACCCTGTCAAAAAGAACAATATCCCCAGCCGCAGGATGAAAGGCGTTGCCATTCCCACTATAGTACTTGATACGACTATCCGCTTGCGCCCACTCTTCCCAGGCTCCACAACCTGCAAGTGAGCAGGAAGATTCCTTTGGACGAACAGGAATTTGGAATCCCGCTAATATGACACAATAATATACAAATGCCGCACACCATAATCCATCCGCCTCATCCACAGACCATTTAGGAAACAGGGAAACGATACTCTGTATAGTTGGCGCACAATTACTCATTTTTCCGTTATATGGTTTTTCAGCTTCTTTTCTCGCTATAATTGCCAGCTTATTCCTGTCGCACATAATTCCCTACTATACTTATCCTTCCCCAAACCGCACCTCACAATCCTTCCGGAAGAAGGATACCCCATAACAATCAATCTTACGATACCCTTCTGCACGCAGTTCCTCCCTATGTCTTTTATCATAAATCTGCTTCAGCGCCTCCTGAGCATCATTTTCCAAATCATCCACAGAATCAGAAACCTTCACTTCCACAATAAACGATCTTCCCCGCAGCGATGGGATTTTCACCATAATATTGGAACGTCCGTTCCCTGACTCCCGGTTCGATTTCACCAGATAATTCTCACTCTGGCTTAATATCCCTGTCAGGAATCCATGATAAAAGTTCTCTGCACTGTCATAAAAGCTGATGGTTCGGAAGAGCTGGCCATTTAATAGATCTGCCATCCTCTGGGCGTCCCCCTCTTCCATTGCCCGATACAGGTCATGGAAATCCTCTTTCTTTATAGCGGCTTTCATCCAATTCAGGATCGTATTCTGATAAATTGTTTTTACTTCTATATTGGGGATACGTACACGTAAAAAAATGGACGATTCTTTAAAATATTCACTCTCTTTCGTAAGATACCCTGTAAAATAAAGGAAATTCCACAAATTCTCCCCACTGCCGTGCATATCCTCATAAGTAACTTCTTCATGTATCTGAATATCTAAAATCCCGCCGCCCAAAAGCGTTTCAATCTGCCCTTTCGTTTCCCGGTCTGCTCTGGCAATCAAGTCCTTTATAATGTCATTAGAGCTGGTATTGATCCAATATGGATGGGGAAACGCATTCGTGTTTGCACACAGATCATACATAAAATTGATCACACTCCATGGATTATAAACCTCTGTATCCCCAAATGTGTATCCATCATACCATTCCTTCATTGTCGGGAAACGGTTTTCCACTTCATAATAAGACATTATCTGAATGACTTCTGACTCTGTAAACCCAAAATGTTCACCATATCTCTGATCCAGTATCAAAATGATCTTCAGATGATTCAGCCCGGTAAATATACTCTCTTTTGAAATACGCAGACACCCTGTAATAACTGCAAACTGCAAACAGTTATTCGTCTTAAGCGCAGATTCAATGTCTTACCGAATCTTCTTGGACGTGTAAATAAATTTACTTTCCCTTTTAAATCCAGTAATTCCTTTATGAACATAGTCTTATCTACATAGCAATATCTGGATTTTACTATATCCTCAAAGTTATCAACACCGATCGGCAAAGGTTTCTTCATCATCATACCTCCGTCATAATGCCGTTTTCCATATTATACCCTATCCCACTCTGTTTCACAATTAGTTTGCTTAAGCAGCAACAAAGCCACCTCCTGAATCAATGTCATTAAGTTAAGCTGATTAATAAAATCTCATCTTATGGTCTAA
>CAJTVL010000025.1 GCA_910579425.1 uncultured Lachnospiraceae bacterium
AGCGTATGCCTTTTCTTTATCAATCCATAAAAACCAACAAAAATTATCTGCACCCCGGGGTTATGGCTATATTGACGTAGCTGGGGCCGTATGGTATTATGACACGGATATTGCTGATTTTTTGCGAAATGAGATGGAGGGCAGGCGTATGGGTGATTCAAAAGAGATTTTGGAGCGGGACAGAGGAAACGTTTGGATTGACGGGGACCGCCGGCAATACAGCAAAATACAAAGCGTCCAGAATCTGGAAACCGTCATCAATGAGGGCCTTCGCGTTGCCCTGCAGGAGGAGACTCCGGATCAGTCGCTGGAGGTGCTGCTGGAGCATCTGGGAAAGGCATTGAACGGGGAGCGAACCTACATATTCGAGCGGAACGAGGCCGGCGGCGATGACAATACTTATGAGTGGGCGGCCGACGGGGTGAAGCCTGAAAAGGAGAATCTTCAAAATGTCCCTGCGCAGGTGTGCGCCGGTTGGTACCGGAATTTCAGCATCGGGAAACATATTGTCATTGAAAACCTGGAAGAGATCCGCGAGAGCGAGCCCCTTCAGTATGAGAATCTGAAAAGGCAGAAGGTTCATTCCCTTGTGGTGGTTCCTCTCTATGACGGCAAAAAGCTGATTGGATTTTACGGCGTGGATAATCCGCCTGTAAAGTCGCTGGAATACGCATCGAATATGCTCCAGACTGCGGCATACTTCATCGTATCTTCCCTGAAACGGCGCAATCTGGTGCGTAAGCTTCAGAAGCGCAGCTATAATGTCCTTCATGCTCTCAGCGTGGACTATCTGGGAATCTATAAGGTGAACTTCGACACGGACGAATGCGAGATTTACAGGGACAATGAACAGATAAGGACGGATTGGGACGTCCGTTTTGAGGAGGGCTATCAGAGCGCCATGGAGCGGTATATTTTCCGGTGTGTGGTTCCCCGGGATCAGGAACGGCTCCGCACAGTGACGAAAAGGGATTATGTGCTTGCTCAGCTTCGGACAAAAAAGAAATTTTACATAAGGTATCAGGTACAGGAGAACTTTTTTGGACTGAAACACATGGAGATTCATTTTTCAGCCACAGGGAAGGCGGAAGAAGGCAGTTCCGTAATTTTTGCCCAGCGGGATGTGAATGCCGTGGTGGAACAGGAGGAGAAATACAAGCTGGAGGCAAGGCAGAGCCTGGAGGATATTCTGGAGGGAGCAAGGACCGGTATCTGGACCATCGAGCTGGAGGAAGGCTGCCGGCCCAGGATGTATACGGATCGGACCATGCGGATTCTTTTGGGGGTAGGGGAAGAGATTGAGCCCGAGGAATGCTACCGGCACTGGTTTGAAAACATCGAGCCGGACTATGTGGAGATGGTGCAGGAAGCAGTGCGGGAGATATTGGAAACCGGGCGCAGCGAGGTGATTTATCCCTGGAATCATCCCAGCCTGGGAAAGATCTATATCCGGTGCGGAGGCGTGCCGGACAAATCATTCAGGAAGCCGGGCTCTGGACTGAACGGATACCATCAGGACATCACGGAAACCATGATGACGAGAAAAAAACAGGAACAGGCCATTATGGAGCTGCTGGAAAAGGTGAGACGTGCAAATTCGGCAAAAAGCGAATTCCTTTCCCATATGTCCCACGATCTGCGCACGCCCATTAACGGAATTCTGGGAATGCTTGCCATTATGGAGAAAAGGCAGGACGATCCCCGGCGGCAGAAAGAGTGCCGGGATAAAATCCGCGTCTCAACACAGCATCTGCTTTCGCTGGTGAACGATGTCCTTCAGGTGAGCAGGCTGGTGAGCGGAAGACAGGCAGAGGTGGAAGAACCCTTTGACCTTCATGACACATTGGAAGACTGTATTGCGGTTCTGTACGCCCAGGCCCAGGAGAAAGAAATCCGGCTGGAGCTGGATAAGGCCGGACTGCAGCATAGCAGACTGATTGGAAATCCGCTGCACCTGAAGCAAATCCTGATGAATGTTATCGATAATGCACTCAAATATAACCGTCCCCACGGCTCCGTATTTGTCCGGGTAAAGGAGACTGCCTGCCGGGAGGGAATTGCAGAGTACCGGTTTGTGATCGAAGATACCGGAATCGGTATCGGGGAGGAATTTAAAAAGCATATTTTTGAGCCCTTCACCCAGGAGCATCAGGGCGCGAGAACCCACTATATCGGCGCCGGGCTTGGAATGCCCATCGTGAAGAAGCTGGTAGACCAGATGAAGGGAACGATTGAGGTGGAGAGCCGGACCGGCGAAGGAAGCGTGGTTCGGATCACCCTGCCGGTTCGGATCGACGATGCGCAGGAGGCGCAGCCTGCGGACGTGGAGCGGGAGGCGCAGGGCAATATTGCAGGGATGCGGGTCCTTCTGGTGGAGGATAACGAGATCAACTGTGAAATCATGGAATTTATGCTGAAAGAGGCAGGGGCGGAAGTGTTGACTGCAAACGACGGAAAAGCCGCTGTGGATGCGTTCACAAAATCCCGTCAGGGAGCCTTTGACTGTGTGCTCATGGATTTGATGATGCCGGTTATGAGCGGATACGAGGCGGCCCGCGTAATCCGGAGCCTGGACCGGACGGATGCAAAATCCGTGCCCATTATAGCGCTGTCGGCCAATGCGTTTGAAGAGGACGTTGCAATGGCAAAGGATGCCGGAATGAATGAGCATTTGGCCAAGCCGGTGGATATGGGCAAAATGTTCATGGTTATGGACCGGTTAAGGAGCCGGGAGGAGGATGAAAAATAATGCCCGGCCCCGGCCTTTCGTCCGGCTTTCGAATCAGAACAGCTCCGTGTCGATCATCGTTGTAAAGTCAATGGTATCATCCCACAAAAAATTCAGGTACTGCTTTGCAATCTCGGCTCTCTCGGTAGTAGAGACAATTCCGAATACGGGCTGCAGAGAGGTGTGATAGGAGCCGGTTTGGGCGATAAAGGGGGAGTCGGTTAAGAAAACCCCAATAGGCATGGGCTCCTGCATATCCTCCGGATGCCTATGAAGAAGGGTGTCCGCCTCCACGTCGATTTCAGCCATTTCCGTCAGGGTGTCCGGATCCACTTCTTCCTCGGAGGCCCTGACGACCTCGGCGTAATCTATATAGTATAACCGGTCTTTGTATTTTTCCAGTTCCTCCTGGGTCATAACGGTACGCAGATCCAGAAACATCCCGTTGAGGGAATAGTTGTTGAAAATCTCGGAATTAAATACCAGTACATCCAGATCACGGCTCTGCATCTGCGCCATAATCTTCTGGACAGCGGCCATGTTATACTGATCGTAGGTGGTCAGGGACAGGGTGGTGGAGGTATCGATAAAGCAGTCGTACTTATCCAGATCAAGCCCCGCATATTCTGCAAAGGAATTTTCCACTGCCTCTGCGTTAAGCTGGAAGCTGTTTACCATGACGCAGTTAAAAATGAAATCCTTGGCGGTGACCATATCATGAATCAGGGTGATCGCCATAATCAGGATAAAGATCCCTGCAATGGTGTGTACCTTGTAATAATACCAGAAATATTCCAGCTTCCCTTTATTGGTCATATCCCGGGTTTTGTGCTGCTGCTCTCTGATTTCGTCAATGACGCCGCGGTACTCCCGGGGCTTTTTTTCTCTTTTGGCCATAGTTGATTCCCTGACAGCTGCCTGATTTTTGGCAGTTATATTCCTTTCTTGGTAATTGAACACTGTATTTACAATCATAACCAGTTTGCAAAACAGTGTCAATGAACATCCCATAGTCAATTCATAAAAAAAGGATAAAATTTTCGCTGTCACTTATTTACTTGAAATTTCCCGGAACATATACTATGATATTGTAAATAATGTAACGGTTCGGATGATGGAACAGTTATAAATAACTGTCGCAGGAGACAGAAGATCGGAAAGGTATGGTACTTAAAATGAACGAAACATATGTGGAATGGCTTGTCAAAAAGAAAACCCCGGCTTACATGACGCTTCTTAAAATTTTGTCGATTATGCTGGCGGCCTGCTTTATCTTTATCGGGTTTATTTTCTGGCCGGCGCTGATTTTGGGGATTGTCATTGCGGTGGGCGCTTATATTGTCTATCTGAATGCGGATCTGGAATACGAATATCTGTATTTGGACAAGGAGCTAACCATAGACAAGGTGATGGCGAAGACAAAGCGCAAGCGGGTGGCGGTTTTTGAACTGGGCAAGATGGAAATTGTGGCTCCCATCAAGTCATGGCATCTGGATAATTACAAAAACAGGACGGACAAGGTTACGGATTACAGCTCAGGGGAAGAAAAAAAGCCGGATAAGAGGTTTATTTTCTTCTATGAGGGCGGCAGGAAAATCATCTTCGAACCCAATGAGGAGATGGTAAAGGCCATGCAGTTCGCGGCTCCCAGAAAGGTATTTAAGGACTGAGAAAATAACAATAAAACCATCACAAAAGGAGGAGAAGAAAATGGGTCAGATAATTGGTGAAGGTATTACCTTTGACGACGTGCTGCTGGTGCCGGCTTATTCGGAGATAGTTCCAAACGAAGTGGATCTAACCACTTGGCTTACCCCGAAGATCAGGCTGAATATCCCTATGATGAGTGCGGGGATGGATACCGTCACGGAGCACAGGATGGCAATTGCCATGGCAAGGCAGGGCGGAATCGGTGTAATTCACAAAAATATGTCCATCGAGGCACAGGCAGAGGAAGTGGACAAGGTAAAGCGTTCCGAGAACGGTGTTATTACGGATCCCTTTTCTTTGACGCCGGAGCATACCCTGGCGGATGCGGATGCCCTTATGGCCAAGTTCAGGATTTCCGGCGTACCGGTGACGGAAGGACGTAAGCTGGTGGGGATTATCACCAACAGAGATCTTAAGTTTGAGACTGATTTTACCAAAAAGATCAAAGAATCCATGACTTCCGAGGGCCTGATCACTGCCAGGGCAGGGATTACTCTTGAGGAGGCAAAGCAGATTCTGGCCAAAGCAAGAAAGGAAAAGCTTCCGATTGTAGACGACGATTATAACCTGGTGGGGCTGATCACCATCAAGGACATTGAAAAGACCATCAAATATCCTCTTGCGGCAAAGGACGCACAGGGACGGCTTCTGTGCGGGGCCGGGGTCGGCATTACAGCCAATGTACTGGAGCGGGTAAGCGCCCTGGTGGACGCAAAAGTGGACGTGGTGGTTCTCGACAGCGCCCATGGACATTCCGCGAATGTGCTCCGCTGCCTTAGAATGATCAAGGAAAAATATCCGGAGCTTCAGGTAATTGCGGGAAATATCGCTACCGGGGATGGAGCGCGGGCTTTGATTGAGGCCGGTGCGGACGCGGTAAAGGTGGGCATCGGCCCCGGTTCGATCTGTACCACACGGGTGGTATCGGGAATCGGCGTTCCACAGATTTCCGCCATTATGGACGCTTACAACGTGGCCAGGGAGTATGGGATCCCTATCATTGCGGACGGGGGTATTAAATACTCGGGGGATATGACAAAGGCCATTGCTGCCGGCGGAAACGTATGTATGATGGGCAGCATGTTTGCCGGCTGTGATGAAAGCCCGGGAAGCTTTGAACTCTATCAGGGACGGAAGTACAAGGTGTACAGAGGAATGGGCTCCATTGCCGCCATGGAGAATGGCAGCAAGGACCGTTACTTCCAGGAAAATGCCAGGAAGCTGGTGCCGGAAGGAGTGGAAGGGCGTGTGGCCTATAAAGGGACTGTTGAGGATACGGTATACCAGTTGATGGGCGGCCTGCGCTCCGGTATGGGTTACTGCGGAACAGGGACCATTGAAGAACTGCAGCAAAAAGGAAGGTTTGTAAAAATATCCGCAGCATCCCTGAAAGAGAGCCATCCTCATGATATTCATATCACGAAAGAAGCGCCGAATTACAGTGTGGATGAGTAAGTATTACAGGTCAGCGCCTGTAAAGGCGCTGATCCTGAAAATGCGCAGGGGCGCATAAGGAAACTTGCTGCCGATGCAGCGTGTGCCGCGCGCGAGCAGGGAGGAAATCTTCCCTGCCCGATTATGTGAAAAAAGGAGTACGGGCCGGGTGGGTATGCTTGAAAGGTTAACGCTTGGGCAGGAGGAGAGGCCGTGGCCTCAAAGCCTGATAGAGAAAGAGGAACTGGAAAAATGGCAAAAGTATTTTTGCGATCTTTCCAATGTTTTTTTGTGCGCTGTGGACGAGAAGGGAGTCCCTCTTACGGAGCTTGGCGGCAGTCCCGAAGAAGCCTGCCAGGTGGAGAGACTGATCGATGGGGAACAGTTTCAAAGTATGCTGGGACGTGTGGCGGAAAGCGAGCTGGAGGACCGGGCGGTTGAGAGAACCGCATACCCCAATTTCAGGCTGGCTGTAGCTACCTCCAAGCTGGAGGGAAAGCCTCTGGTCAACTGGCTCATCTGCGGTGTTATGGAGGAGTCGGAGGATCCCGGAGAATATGAGAATCCGCCTCTGGAGGGATTTACCAGCACGCTCAGCGAGAAACAGTTTTTGCGGGTGGTGGACGGGCTCAAGTCGGTCACGGACACCCTGGTTGCCGATAAGTTGCTTCTGAGCCGGACAGAAAGGGGCAGGGAGAAAAAAGCCCGCTTGGAACAGGAGGCAGAGGAGAAGCTGAAGCGGTCGGAGCTTTTGCGGGATATGATGTGGCTTTTGGGGAGCCAAAAAGCGCCCCGGGAGGCTGCCTGCGACTTATTAAAAAAGGCAGGAGGGTATCTGGGCCTGGATATTGCCGCCGTTTATCACAGGATCCAGGGGCAGAGGCCTCAAATGGCGGTAAAGTGGAGCAAAAAGGAGAAAATCTGGGAGTTTGAATCAGACCCGGCGATCTCCTGGCCTCCTATATTGACAGCGGAGAGAAATTTGATCTTTTCCTCCAACACAGTACTGGGGGAGGAAGAAAAGGAACAATTGGAGTCCCTTGAACTGAGGGCGCTGATGATCATGCCGCTGAAACAAAGCCAGGAACAGGAACTTTGGGTATGCTTTGGCGTGGCGGAGGGGGAGCGGATCTGGGAGTTGGAGGAGATTCGCTTTTTGGGCGAAACGGTCAGAATCCTTCAGAGCATTCTGGCAGAGCTTGGCATGAAGGAGCCCCCGAAGAGAAGGAATCCATCCGGTGCAAATAAGAGAAAAAAGAAATGAGGCGTTAAGAATATGTGTGACAAAGACAGGAATATAAATATCAGCAGTGATTCCCAGGAGGAAGGCGCGGCTCTCTCCCGCAATTTTATCGAGCAGATTATCGATCAGGATTTGAAGGAGGGGGTATACGAGGAAGTACACACCAGATTTCCGCCGGAGCCTAACGGTTATCTTCATATCGGCCATGCCAAAAGTATTCTCCTTAATTACGGGCTGGCCAAGGAATATGGCGGCAAATTTAACATGCGCTTTGACGATACCAATCCCACCAAGGAAAAGGTGGAGTTTGTAGAGTCCATCAAGGAAGACATTCAGTGGCTGGGAGCGGACTGGGAGGACAGACTTTTTTTTGCCTCCGATTATTTCCAGCAGATGTACGAGGGAGCGGTGAAGCTGATTCAAAAGGGAAAGGCTTATGTCTCCGACCTTACGGCGGAGGAGATGCGACAGTACAGGGGAACGCTGAAGGAGCCCGGAACAAACGACCCCAACCGTGAGCGCAGCATAGAAGAGAACCTGGAGCTTTTTGAAAGGATGAAAGCGGGGGAATTCGAAAACGGCGAAAAAACCCTCCGGGCCAAAATCGATATGGCATCGCCAAATATGAACATGCGTGACCCCGTGATCTACCGGGTGGCCCATATGTCCCATCACAACACGGGGGATGCCTGGTGTATTTATCCCATGTACGATTATGCCCATCCCATCGAGGATGCCATCGAGGGAATCACCCATTCCATCTGCACCCTGGAATTTGAGGATCACAGACCCTTATATGACTGGGTGGTTAGAGAACTGGAATACCCTCATCCTCCCAAACAGATTGAGTTTGCCAAGATGTATCTGACGAACGTGGTGACCGGAAAGCGTTATATCAAAAAACTGGTGGAGGATGGTATCGTGGATGGCTGGGACGATCCCAGACTGGTATCCATTGCGGCTCTGCGCAGAAGGGGCTTTACCCCCCGCTCGATCCGCAATTTTGTGGAACTGTGCGGGGTTTCCAAGAGCAATTCTTCCGTGGACTATGCCATGCTGGAATACTGCATCAGAGAGGATTTAAAGCTGACCCGGCCCCGCATGATGGCGGTTCTTGACCCGGTAAAGCTGATTATTGACAATTATCCCGAGGAGAAATCAGAGACCTTTACCGTGGCAAACAATCTTGAAAATGAGGAGATGGGAACCAGGGAGATCCCCTTTGGCAGAGAACTCTATATTGACCGCGAGGACTTTATGGAGGAGCCGCCCAGGAAGTATTTCCGCCTGTTCCCCGGAAACGAAGTGCGTCTGATGAACGCTTACTTTGTGACTTGTACCGGGTGCGTGAAGGACGAAAGCGGCAGGGTGGTTGAGGTACACTGCACCTATGATCCGCAGACAAGAAGCGGCAGCGGCTTTTGCGCCCGTAAGGTGAAGGGTACGATCCACTGGGTGCCTGCAAAAGAGGCGGTGAAAGCGCAGGTAAGGCTTTATGAAAATATTATCGATGAGGAGAAAGGGGTCTATAATGAGGACGGAAGCCTGAATCTGAATCCCAATTCCCTCACGGTGTTAAAGGACTGCCGCTTAGAGCCGGCATTGAAGGATGCGAAGCCCTATGACAGCTTTCAGTTTGTGCGTCAGGGATATTTCTGCGTGGATGCGAAAGATTCCGCAGAAGGGGCGCTTGTATTTAACCGTATCGTATCCCTGAAAAGCTCTTATGTATTGCCCAAAGCATAAAGCTGCTGCAGGGACTGATATGGGGCAGGAGGTAAAAGAATGGCGGATTTGTTATCCGGCTTGGAAAAATTTGGACTGGATTTTATGAAGGGGGCAGGACTTTATGAAGAGGAACAAAAAGAGAAAGCTGTAAAAGCGCCCCCGCCTCCTCCGCGGGAGATGGAGGAGACGGATTATCTTTTCGATAAAAGCTATGAATGTCCGGTATGCTATGGGGCTATTAAGGCCAGAACCGTAAAAGCCGGGAAGGTGAGGCTTTTGCGGACAGAGATGGATTTGCGCCCGGTCTATGAGAAGTTTGAACCTCTGAAATACGATGTCATTATATGCCCGCAGTGCGGTTATGCAGTGACCAGCCGTTATTTCGGCGGGCTTGCCGGCTTTCAGAGGGATGCAATTAAGGAAGTGATTGCCGCTTCCTATCAGCATACCGGGGAGAAGGAAACCTACACCTATGAGGAAGCGATAGAGAGATACAAATTAAGCCTTGCCAGCGCCGTAGTGAAAAAGGCCAGGGCAAGCGAGAAGGCTTATATCTGCTTAAAGAGCGGATGGCTTCTTCGCAGCATGGGAGATAATCTGGACAAAGAATTGCCGGATTACGAAAAGAAGCTGGAGGATTTAAAGGAGCAGGAAAAGGTGTTTTTGCAGAACGCATTGGACGGACTCCTTACGGCGAGACAGACGGAAACCTATCCCATGTGCGGGATGGATCAGACCACAGCGGAGTATTTGATAGCAGTGCTTGCCATGAATGACGGGAGATTCGATATTTCCGCACGGATTATCTCGGAACTCTTAGCCTCCCGCACGGCCAACCGCAGGATCAAGGACCGGGCAAGAGACGTAAAGGAACAGTTGATCATCAAAATAAGGGAGCAAAAAAGCAAATAGGGCATGAAGGACTTGACAATTCAGTTTGCGGACGGAAACGGAAAATGTCTCTATCAGCAGATTTACGAATATATCAGAGATGAAATTAAAAAGGGGAAGCTTCCCGAAGGGGAGAAGCTTCCCTCAACTCGTTCTCTGGCAGAATATCTTCAGGTGGCCAGAAGCACGGTGGATGCAGCCTATGGCCAGCTTGTGGCGGAAGGGTATCTGGAGGCCAGAGCCTGCCGGGGCTATTTTGTCTCGCCGTCAGAGGGTCTTTTGGATATTTACGGAAGCGGATTTTTTGAGGGGAGAGGCGAAATGCCTTCGGGATCCGGAAAGGAGAGGCAGCAGGCGGGTTTTCCAACCGGGGAAAAGGAGCTTCCAAAGCAGGCTCTTGTAAAGTACGACTTTTCCCCTCATGCCATAAGCCTGAAGGACTTTCCTTTTGCCACCTGGAAAAAAATAACCAAAAATATTCTGGTGGATGCCAACAGCGAGATGTTTGCACTTGGAGAGGCCCAGGGGGACTGCGCCCTGCGCGGGACCATTGCCCGGTATCTTCATTCCTCCCGCGGAGTGAACTGCACGCCGGAGCAGGTGATCGTGGGAGCGGGGAACGATTATCTGTTTATGCTGCTGGAAAAGATTCTCGGAAGGCATGTGCCGGTGGCCATGGAGGAGCCTACCTACAAACGGGCCTATCAGATGTTCCAGTCCTTTGCCTACCAGGTGGAGGCCATTCCCATGGACGAAAACGGGATGGACGTGGAAAAGCTGCGCAGGACAAAGGCAAGGCTTGCCTATGTGATGCCCAGCCATCAGTATCCCACAGGGGTAGTCATGCCCATAGGAAGACGCCTTGAGCTTTTAAAGTGGGCCGGGGAAGGGGAGGGCCGGTATATCATTGAGGATGATTACGACAGCGAATTCCGCTACAGAGGCAAGCCCATTCCGGCGCTGCAGGCTTCGGACAGAGGCGGCAGGGTAATCTATATGGGAACCTTTTCCAAGTCCATTGCCCCTGCCATCCGTGTGGGCTATATGGTGCTGCCCTTAAGCCTTCTGCGGGTATACCAGGAAAACTGCGGATTTTATTCCTGTACGGTTTCCCGTATTGACCAGCGAATCCTGAATGAGTTTATCAGAGACGGATATTTCGAAAGATATTTGAACAGGATGAGAAAAATCTATCGGGGAAGGCATGACTTTCTGCTGGGAAAAATAGCCTGCTTTGAGAGGGAATTTGCCATATCGGGAGAAAACGCAGGCCTGCATATCCTGCTCACAAGCCGCAGTAATATCCCGGAGAAGGAGCTGATCGAGGCTGCCGCAGGGGAAGGGGTAAGACTTTACGGAATAGGGGATGCCTGTATGAGACGGCAGAAAGCGTCTGATGTGCCGCCCTCTGGTACGATTCTTCTGGGCTATGGGGCATTGGAGGAGCAGGAACTTTCGGAGGGGATCGGACTCATAAAAAAAGCATGGAGCGCCTGGCTTTAGCAGGCCGCTTCATGCTTTGAAGGTGAGGGAACGCCGGAAATTAATTGTTGTCGTCATCAAAGAACTCTTCCACGGTTCCGCTGGCAGCTTCCCCGGCAGGAGTCTCTTCCGGCGCCGGCTCATCGGAAGCTTCCCTGTCGGAAGGGCTTTCCTGGGAAGCGTTTTCTTTTTCTTTATTCAGGGCGGTCAGATCCGTGAAATTGCCGTCATGAGCCACCTGGCTTTCCGTAACCGACTTTACCGTATCCTTCACCTGCTGGACAGAATCGGCAATGACTTCCTTTGCTTTATGAAAAGCTTCCGAGGCAATGGCCTCAGCCTTATCCAGATTCAGGGAAACATAAGAGCGCTCTTTGGTCACGCCTGCATCATCATCAAGGTCTTCGCCGAAATCATCGAAATCATCATCCCCTTCAGGCTCGCCTGCAGGGGCAGGAGTCCCCTCTTTTGCTTTCAGGTAGTAGTATGTGCCGTAGGCAGCAGCCCCGGCAACGGCAGAGAAGAGTAAAAATTTACCAAATTTTCTGGACATAAAAATGCTCCTTTCGGTTATTCATCATATAAGTATTATCTTAATACTATTTTGTGAAATTGAAAAGAGAATATGTATAAAAAATCTATAAATTCTGAATACAAGATGTGGTAGAGTAAAAATTCGTTCCTACTAGTTTCCCCGGAGGCGTTGAAGAGAGTGGGTAAATATGCTATATTTATTTCGACTCACAAAGTCAACAAGGAGGGGTTCCATGAATGAAAAATTTTTTGATCTGAAAAAAGAAAAACAGGACAGAATGATTAATGGGGCTCTGAAGGTGTTTGCGGCAAGCGGTTATGCCCATGCCAGTACGGACGAGATTGTGAAGGAGGCAGGGATCAGCAAGGGCCTTTTGTTTCACTACTTTATCAGCAAATTGGGGCTTTACACCTTTGTTTATGACTACAGTGTCAGGTATCTTTTGCTGGAGCTTTCCACCGGGGTTTCTCCCGGGGAGACAGACTACTTTGAGCTCCTTTTACAGATTAAGCAGGCGCAGCTCGGGGCCATGAAGAACTATCCCCACATCCTGCAGTTCCTAAACAGGAGCAGGGAAGAAGATGTGGAAGAAGTGCTGACGGAGACAGAGGACAAGCGAGGCATGTTACCCGGCAGGTATGAGGAGATTGTGGGAAAAGCCGACCTTACGAAATTTAAGAGGGACACGGATGTGGAGCGGGTTGGCAAGGTGCTGCAGTATACTATGGACGGGATTCTGGCAGAGCAGTCCAGAAGCGGCAGCTTTCGGCCGGAGGTTTATTACGAGGAAGTGAAGCAGTATCTGGCTGTGATGAAGAAGCTCAGCTATCACGAACGGCAGAAATAGCAGACAGCCGGGGCGGACTTACATAAAAATCTTTATGCCAGGAAGGGAGCGGGAAGGGCTATGAAAGAGACACTTTATACGATACCATTAAACGATGCGGTAGGCGCAGGGGATGAATGCCCCTTTTGTTATATAGAACGGGAAGTGGAGCAGGATCTTATGGATTTCGTGCTGGGGTCGGGATCCTCTTATATGGAGAGCGATGTGCGGGAAGCCACGGACAAGGCGGGCTTTTGCAGGGCCCATTTCAAAAAGATGTTTGACTACGGCAATACTCTGGGAAACGGGTGGATATTGAAAACACACTATATGCAGACCATCCGGGAGATGAAGGAGCAGTTTTCAAAGTTTACGCCGCCGAAATCCACGCTCATGGGGAAGTTTAAGAAAAATACCGAGAGGGAAAATCCCATAGGCATCTGGGTGCAGGAGAAAGAAAAATCCTGTTATATCTGCAACCGCTTTGCAGATACCTACGAGAGATATTTGGATACCTTTTTCCATATGTACAAAAAGGACGAGGCGTTCCGAAAGAAAATCGCCGACAGCAAAGGCTTCTGCCTGCATCATTTTGGGGATTTGTGCGAGTATTCCGACAAGAAGTTAAACGATAAGGAAAAGCAGGAGTTTTATCCCGCCATGTTTGCCCTTATGGAGAAGAATATGGACCGCCTTCAGGAGGATGTTTCCTGGCTGGTGGAGAAATTTGACTATCTCAACAAAGATGCGGACTGGAAAAATTCAAAGGACGCGGTGGAGAGGGGCATGCAGAAGCTCAAGGGAGGCTATCCCGCGGATCCGGTTTATAAGATAAACAAATAAGGGGCAGAGCGCCCCTTATATCAAGTGAGCAGGCAGGTATGTCCTGCCTGGCAGGTGCTCCGGCCTGTTCTCAGAGCAGGCCCAGGGCCTTTCCGATCCAATAGAACAGTCCCAGCAGCCAGCTTGTAAATATGCCGTAGAGGATGACGGGGCCGGCAATGGTGAAGATTTTACAGCCAATGCCAAAGACCTGTCCTTCCTTTTTGAATTCCACGGCAGGGGCGGCCACGGAATTGGCAAAGCCCGTAATGGGAACCAGTGCGCCGGCGCCTCCGAATTTGACGATGGAGGAATAAAGATTAAAGCCGGTTAAAAGGACGCTGGCCAGCACCAGGATCAGGGAGCAGAAGCTTCCTGCCATATCCTTGTCCATGCCAAGCTCATCCTTTGCAAAGGTGAGCAGCGCCTGCCCGATGGTGCAGATGATGCCGCCTGTGATAAAGGCCTTTAACATTTGCAGATAAAGGTTGTGGGTGGGAGTTATTTTTTTGATATACTCTTCGTAATCCTTTTCCAGGTTCATCTGTTCCTGACTTTTTTGTTCACTCATAGTTTTGTTTACGCTCCTTGTTGATTGCCGTAAGGGGAATTTCCTGCGGCCCGGCACACTTTGGCGTGCCTGTGAGGTTTGATGATGGTTAGTATGTGTGCAAAGAAAGAATTTATGCACAAAAGCTTAAAGCAGGGGAACATTCTTGTAGATTTAAAATAAGGATGGTAAAATAAAATGGTCAGCTTTTCCGGATTGGAATTTTTATTCCGGCTTCTGCCGGTTTTTTTAATCATCTATTTGATGGCGCCGCAAAGACACAGAGAAAGTATTTTGCTCCTTCAGAGCCTTATTTTTTATGCGCTGGGCGAGCCTGTATTCGTGCCTGTGCTGGTGGTGTCCACGGCTTTGAATTATTATCTGGGCGGGAAAATCTGGAAGCCTCAGGGCGTGCCCTGTATTTATGAACGGCAGGTCAGAAGACGGAAAGCCTTTCTGCGGCTTGCCGTGGGCATGGATGTGGGGATTCTTGCCGTCTTTAAAATGCTTGCCGTGTTTGTAGACAACAGGCTATTGCCTCTGGGCCTGAGCTTTTATGTGTTTAAGATGATTTCCTATCAGATTGACCTGTACCGGCAGACGGTGCCTGACAAACCGGGATGGAAGCAGGCGGCTCTTTATTTTACCCTGTTCCCCCAGGTGACTTCCGGACCCATAATGCAGTATGGGGAGGGAGGCTTCGGAAGCGGAAAGAGCTGCTCGGGGCAGGGGCTGGAGGATGGGCTTAAGTGCTTTGTGTGCGGGCTTGGCATGAAGGTGCTTTTGGCGGACCGTCTCGCTATCCTCTGGAATGATTTGCAGATGATCGGTTTTCAGAGTATCTCCACGCCGCTGGCATGGCTGGGCGCTGCGGGCTATTCCCTGCAGCTATATTTTGATTTTTGGGGGTATTCGCTGATGGCATCCGGGCTGATGATGCTGCTGGGCTATCCCTTTATCCTGAATTTTAATGATCCCTATGCCTCCAAGAGTATTTCGGAATTTTACAGAAGGTGGCATGTGACTCTGGGAAAATGGTTTCGGGAGTATGTCTACATTCCCCTGGGAGGGAGCCGCTGCAGTAAGAGGCGGCTGATTCTTAATCTGGCTCTGGTATGGCTCCTGACGGGAATCTGGCACGGCAACGGCATCAATTACCTGATCTGGGGCGGTGTCATAGGCGGCATCATTATTCTGGAAAAAACGGTGTATGGGAAATATTTGCGGAAGACGCCTGTGCTTGGGAATCTTTATGTGCTGCTGCTGATCCCTCTTACCTGGGTGGTCTTTGCCGTAACGGACCTCCACCAGCTTGGCGTCTATTTCGGACGGCTGTTTCCTCTGATTGGGGGAGCGGGGATTGCGGTTAATGAGCAGGATATTATAAAATACCTGCGGGATTACAGCCTTTATTTCATAGCAGGCATCAGTCTCTGCATTCCGGCTATGCCCCGTTTTTGGAAAAAACACAGGAATCATCCGCTGGTTTTGTTTTTGCTGGCTTTGATTTTCTGGATGTCGGTTTATTACCAGTCCAACAGCGCAGGAAATCCTTTTATGTATTTAAAGTTTTAAGAGGACGGCAGATTACTTTATATCTGGATAAAAGGTGTGTAAATGGGAACAAATGTGAAAAGACTGTTTAAGAAATGTCCATTTTTATTGCTGCTTACAAGTACGGGAATTCTTTTTTCCCTGATCGGCCTGTGGGGACATAAAAATATCTATGCCGGGCAGGAATACGACCCTTTGAGGGAGCCGGCCCTTGTGATGATGTTTCAGGGGTTAAAGGAGGATATTTATCCCTGGCAGATTCTGGAGCAGGAGAGCGCGCCGGTGATGGCGCAGAAAGAGGAGCCCGGGCCCGGCACGGAAAAACAGGAAGAGAGTGCGGGAGCGGATACCGTATCCGGCGGCGGAATCCGGGAGAGCGAAGGACAGGACTCAGGATCCGACAAAGAGCCGGCGAAGGAAGAGCAGAAGAAAACGGAGCCGGAACAGGAAGAAGCACCGGTACAAAAGACCCCGTCCCCACAGGAAGATGAGGAAGAAGAAAATCCCCCGAAAGAAGAGGAGGAGCCGGAGGAAGAGGAACTGCCAAAGGGGCGCATAGAGCCTTTGAGGGAAAGCACCCGGGAGGAGTATCTGAACCATATCTCAGCGGATATTTATGGGGATGTGGGAGTCAGACGGGCCGCAGAGTACGAATTTACACAGGTTGACGAGAGCTATTTCGACGACGCTTTGTTTATCGGGGATTCCAGGACGGTGGGCCTTCGGGACTATACGGATTTGTCAGAGCACGCAGATTTTTATTGCGAGACCTCCCTGACCATTCAGAAGATTCTCACGGAGAATTTCCCTGGCCTGGGAACCATTGAAGAGGCCCTGGCAGGCAAAGCTTACGGAAAGATATATATCATGCTGGGCATTAATGAGCTGGGCCTGGGAACCACCGAGAATTTTATGGAGAAGTACACGGAGGTGGTGGATTTCCTTTGCGAAAAAGCGCCGCAGGCCAGGATCTTTGTCCAGGGAATTATGCGGGTGACCGGAAAGAAGCATCATTCGGACGCTATTTTTAACAATAACAACATCAATGCAAGAAACAACGCCATAGCAACTCTGGCAGATAATGAGCAAATTTTTTATATTGATGTAAACGAAGTGGTCTGTGATGAGGAAGGGCACCTAAATACGGAATACACTTATGATCAGTTGCATCTTCTGGGAATGTACAATGATCTCTGGAAGCAGTTTTTAATGTCTCATGGGGTAGCGCAGGATCAGCCGCAGGCGGCCGAATAAAATGAATAAAAATTGCCGGATGAGGGAGACTATTTCCAAAAATCATCTGGAGGTTTTTATGGAGAAAGCAGTTGGAGCAATTTTTGAGCAGGGAAGGCGCAGTATCAAGGTGCCGGTTCCCGTGTATATAAGAACAAGCGCATCGGCGGTAGGCACCAAGGAGGGGGAAGGCCCTCTGGGGGATTGCTTCGATGTGGTGGGAATGGATGACAAGTTTGGCTGTAATACCTGGGAGGAAGCGGAGAGCACTTTGCAAAAGGAGGCGCTTTTGCTTGCAATCGGAAAGTCAGGCCTGAAAAACCAGGACATAAAATACCTGTTTGCAGGGGATTTGCTGGGGCAGTCCATTGCCAGCAGCTTTGGCCTGAGTTCTTTTGGGATTCCCCTGATCGGCATGTACGGAGCCTGCTCTACCTGCGGGCTGACGCTGTCCATGGCGGCCATGCTGATCGCAGGGGGAATGGCGCAGCACGCTGCCTGTGTTACCTCCAGCCATTTTGCCAGCGCGGAGAAGGAATTCCGTTTCCCCCTGGGCTACGGGAACCAAAGGCCCCTGTCCGCCACCTGGACGGTAACGGGAAGCGGCGCTTTTATATTGAGCAGTGTAAAGAGCGGCAGAGACAGAGCCATGATCGACGGCTTAACCATAGGAAAGATCGTGGATTTCGGCCTGAAGGATTCCATGAATATGGGGGCCTGTATGGCGCCGGCGGCTGCCGATACCATTTATGAGCATTTGGTGGATTTTGACAAAAAGCCCTCGGACTATGATAAGATCATTACAGGGGACTTGGGAAGCGTAGGGCAAAAGGCTCTTTGGGATATGATGCGGGAGAAGGGAATGGACATTTCCAGGGTGCATATGGACTGCGGGATGGAAATTTACGACCAGAGCCAGGATGCTCATGCGGGAGGCAGCGGCTGCGGCTGCAGCGCCGTGGTGCTGTCCGCCTATGTGCTGAAGCAGCTAGAGGAAGGAAAGTGGAAAAGGGTGCTGTTCGTTCCCACGGGAGCCCTTCTTTCCAAAACAAGCTTTAATGAGGGGCAGAGCATTCCGGGAATTGCCCATGGAGTGGAACTGGTAAGTCTGAAATAAGGAGCAGGAAAGCGTTTTGCTTTCCTGCCTGTAAAGGAGAAACGAGAAAGCCGGCGTGAAAAACGCGGTATGGAGGTAAAATGGAAAAAAAATTTTTTGAGGGCAACAGAAACAGGTGTTATGAGCAGATGAAGAAGCATTCGCTTCTGGTCATGTTTTCGGGCTCGGAGGTGCGCAAGACAAACGACGAGTATTATCCTTTTTATACAAACCGTAATTTCCTTTATCTTACGGGACTGGACAGCAAGGAGTTTGTTCTTCTGGCCCGAAAGGACGGGGAAGGGAGCGTTACGGAAAAGCTTTACATACTTCCGCCGGATCTTATGAAGGAGCGCTGGACGGGAGAGCGGTTAAAGCCCCGGCAGGTATCGGAGCTTTCGGGAATCGGGCAGATCGCCTTTGTCAGTGAATTCGAGTCGGATTTTCATCAGCTTGCCGTGACCGGAAATTATAAGCATCTGTATCTGGATCTTTACAGGGCGGAGCCCTGGGACAGGGAGCAGGAGGCCCACAGGTTCCTGAAAAGAGCCGCAAGCGATTACCCTTTCCTTCGGATTGAAAATGCCAACGCCATCCTGCGCAGGCTGCGCACCGTCAAACAGCCCTGTGAGATTGCCGCCATGAAGGAGGCGGAAAAGATCACCTGCCATGGAATCACTTCCATGATGAAGGCCTCGAAACCAGGGATGTTTGAGTATCAGTACAAGGCGGTTTTTGATTACATATTAGGACAGTACGGCCCTCAGGGATCGGCTTTTCCTTCGATTATTTCCGCCGGGAAAAATAATTTCTGCATTCACTATTATGCTTACCGGGGGCAGGCACTGGACGGGGATATGGTGCTGAATGATGTGGGGGCATGGTACGACAATCTGATGAACGATGTGTCCCGCGGATGGCCCTGCAACGGAAGGTATAATGAAAGGCAGAGGCTTTTGTATGAATGCGCGCTGAATACCTCTAATCACATGTTTGAGACGATTCGGCCGGGGATGCTCATGAAGGATGTGGACGGGGAGGCCAGGCGTTATAATGCCGCCCTGCTAAAGGAAGCCGGCGTACTGGAGGATGTGGAGCAGATCGGCACTTATATGTGGCACGGGGGTGCCCATCATGTGGGCTTTGATGTGCATGACGCAGTGGAGACGCCCCAGGTGATAGCGCCGGGGATGGTATTTTGTGTGGATATTGGGATTTATCACGAGGAATGGGGGATCGGCTTTCGGTTAGAGGACAACTGCCTGGTGAAAGAGGATGGCTGCGAGAACCTTTCGGCCATAACCCCGCGGACGATACCGGAGATTGAGGATACCATGCGGAAAGGGTTTGTGCCGGGAATAGGATGAAATGAATCGGATATTAATGTTTGTCATGGCAGCCGGAGCCATTGTCGGCGGGATTGACCGTATCAGAGGAAATAAGCATGGGTACGGGGCGAAGTTTGAGGAGGGCTTTCTGTTTCTGGGCCCCATCGCCCTGTCTATGGCAGGGATGATCTGCCTTGCGCCTGTGCTGGCAGAAGTGCTTGGGAGAGCGGTGGTTCCCCTTTACCGGGCAATAGGCGTGGATCCCGCCATGTTCGGAAGCCTCCTTGCCATTGATATGGGAGGCTATCAGCTTGCAAAGGAGCTGGCCTCAGAACCCAGGCTGGGAAGTTATGCCGGGGAGGTGGTCAGCGCAATTTTCGGCTGTACCCTGGTATTCACCATTCCCGTGGGCATGGGAATGATCAGGAAGGAAGAGAGAGGATTCTTTGCCAGAGGAATCATGCTTGGCCTGGTTACCATGCCGGCGGGGTTAATGGTGGGAGGCCTTCTCTCAGGGCTTTCGGCGGCGGAATGTATTTGGCAGAATCTTCCCGTATTTGTGCTTGCCCTGTTTTTGCTGGCAGGCCTTAAGTTTATTCCCGAAAAGATGATCAGGGGTTTCTGCTTTCTGGCGGAGGGAATCAAGGTGGTGATCACGGCCGGACTTGTGCTTGCAGCAGTGGAATACATGTGCGGCTTTCCGCTTGTGAAGGGTATGGCGCCTCTCATGGATGCCATGGAGGTGGCGGCCTCTATCGGAATCGTGATGCTGGGCTCACTGCCGGCAGCGGAATTTCTGCGCCGGATCCTTGCAAAGCCATTTACCCGTCTCGGGGGAAGGCTGGGAATGAAGGCCGAGAGTATGACGGGAATGCTGATCGGGCTGGTCAGCGTCCTCCCTGCCCTTTCCCTTTACAAGGATATGGACGACAAGGGAAAGGTGGCATGCAGCGCCTTTCTGGTAAGCGGGGCCAGCCTTCTGGCAGCCCATATGGGATTTGTGGTCAGTACGGAGCCGGAGATGCTGGGGGCTTTGCTTGGGGGAAAGCTGAGCGGGGCGCTGGCGGCGGCCGCTCTGGCGGTCTGGGCGGAGAGAAGCAGGAAAGCTGCGGACAGAAAATAAAAGAGAGGGAAGTGAATATGAAAACAGAAAAGTTTTGTGTGGCAGGGGAGGGGTCCCAGGAATATGCCGCGCTGTACACTTATATTTTGGACGACTCGCCGGAGCTTGCAGTAAGAGAAAGGCCTTTGGTTATTGTGTGCCCGGGAGGCGCTTATATGATGACCTCCGACAGAGAAGCGGAATTGGTCGCCATGCAGTTTTTGGCCTTTGGCTATCATGCGGCGGTGCTCCGCTACTCGGTTGCGCCTTCCGTCTATCCGGCGGCGGTTTTGGAGCTGGGGCGTGCAATCCGGTTGATCCGGCAGCATGCAGAGCAGTGGAAAGTAAATACAGATCAGATCGTGGTGAACGGTTTTTCGGCAGGGGGCCACATGGCGGCCAGCTATTGTGTGGCATGGAATCAGAAGTGGCTGGCAGAGGCTCTCGGGACAGAGAGCGGGATGCTAAGGCCGGGCGGCCTGATTTTGGGCTATCCGGTGATCACGGCCGGAGAGTATGCCCATCAGGGCTCCTTCGAAAATCTGCTGGGAAAGGATTATGAGGCCGGGAAGGAAGAATTGTCTCTGGAAAAGCTGGTGCATCAGGATATGCCCAGAACCTTTATCTGGCATACCTTTGAGGACGACGCGGTTCCGGTGCAGAATTCCCTTCTCATGGTGAACGCCCTGGCGGCCTGTCATGTGTCCACGGAATTCCATATGTTTGAGAAGGGCGGGCACGGGCTTTCCCTGGCAAACAAGGTGACGCTCTCGGAAAGCGGGTTCGGAATCCAGCCGGGATGCGAGAAGTGGATGGAGCTGGCGCATCAGTGGATGGAGAGGGGGCTTCCATCTGCGTGACCCTTCTGCATGGGGCAATGGTCTCCCGGGGAGATGGAGGGGGATGCTTCCGGCTGTGCCGGACCAGACCCCGCCGCTTTGACACGGTATAAAACTCTTAACCAGGCGGTTAAGAATGCATTGAAGCAGGTTGAGGATATGAAGTATGATGCGGAATTAATGGCGAGAGGAATCCCGAAGGAGAGAATCCGGCATTATGGTTTGGTCTTTGACGGAAAAAGGGTGCTGATCGGAGAATAGAAAAATGTATCACAGAAAATCAAGACTACAAAGCTTAATCATTTTAATGCTGGACTGTATCTGCATCACGGTCAGCCTGATGCTTGCCAATTATATAAGAAGCGGCAGGTTTTTCCGCAGCGACAATGACCGGATGGACTTCGGACTGCTCCTCGTGGCCTGTCTTACCGTCTTTCTGGGTATGAATCTGCTGCGCAGCACCAACCGGAACATGTTTCTGCGGGGGCCTCTGCATGAGATGGTGCATGTGATTCAGAGCAACCTTTTCATGTTCGCGGGGGCGGCGGTAATCCTGTACTTTTTGAATGTGCTGGACGCCTATTCCCGTCTGGCTTTCTTTTATTTTCTTTTGTTGGACTTTATACTGATGTTTGTGGTTCATCAGCTCTGGAAAAAGGTGCTGCCCTTTCTCTACCGGAAGTTTGGGGAGGTGAGAAACCTGCTGCTGGTGGCGGATGATGAATTTGCCGCTGCGCTGGTGCAGGATCTGAAGAATATGAAGGATTTCAGCTATGAGCTCACCGGGCTGGCCTTTGTGGAGAAAAGGAAAGAAGAGGCTCAGGGCGAAAGCACAGGCGCAGAAAATAAGACCTTCGAGGGAATTCCCGTAGTTTCTGGCCGGGAGGGCCTGATCGACTACTGTAAGGGAGCTTCCCTGGACGAGGTGATCATTGCGGTGGGACATGAGCGGAAAAAGGAGATTCTGGCCGACATGGAAATCCTGGCGGAGATGGGGATCACCATCCACTACCAGATTCCGGTGCCGGAGCTTTACGGAGCCAGGCAAAAGGCGCTTTCCCAGTTCGGGCGTTTTTATACGGTGACCTATGCAAACCGGGTGGCCCCGGTGGGACAGCTTTTGCTGAAGAGAATGCTGGATGTGTGCGGCGCTCTTGTAGGGTGCGTGATTCTGTTTTTGCTCACTATAATTGTGGGGCCGCTTATTAAGCTGGAGTCCCCGGGGCCTGTCTTTTTCTCCCAGAAAAGGGTGGGGCGTAACGGGCGTATTTTTAAGATGTACAAGTTCCGCTCCATGTATGCGGATGCGGAGGAGCGCAAAAAGGAGCTGATGAAGCAGAATGAAATGAACGGCCTGATGTTCAAGATGGAGAACGATCCCAGGATTACCAGAATCGGACGGTTCCTGCGCAAGACCAGCCTGGACGAGTTTCCGCAGTTTATCAATATCCTTAAGAGCGATATGTCCCTTGTAGGGACAAGGCCGCCTACTTTGGACGAATTTGCACAATACAGCCCTTACCACAAGAAGCGCCTGAGCTTTCGGCCCGGCCTTACCGGCATGTGGCAGGTCGGGGGCAGAAGCGACATCACGGATTTCGAGGAGATTGTCCGGCTGGATGTGGAGTATATCGATAACTGGTCTTTTATGCTGGATGTGAAGATACTGCTGAAAACGGTGTTGGAGGTGTTTAAGGGGAGCGGGGCGAAGTAAGCTTTACTTTCCTTTTATGGGGTAATAGAAAGAGTGGAGAGTGGCTGACAAATGGGTAGGACATTTAATACAGACGGCTGTTGTGAGAGAGAACTTAACTATATGGTTGATTTGTCCGGGCGGCTTGCTGAAATCAAGGCCATGGTAGATGGGGAAAAGTATTTTACCATCAACAGAGCCAGGCAGTATGGTAAGACTACGCTATTGAATGCTCTGGCAGACGAGCTGAAAGAAGAGTATGATGTGCTCAGTCTGGATTTTCAGGGAATCAGTTATGCTGACTTCGAGTCTGAGCAAAGTTTTGTCGCCGCCTTTTCCAGGCAGATATTAATGTGCTCGGAAATTATGCCCGGGGATGTCAGGGATGAGCTGACGGTATATGCTGCGGGCACGGCCCGGGAAGCGACTCTGTCGGTTTTGTTTATTACCTTGTCAAAGATGTGTACACAGGCGGAAAAAAGGATTGTCCTGATCATTGACGAGGTGGATTCGGCGGCAAATAATCAGGTATTTATAGATTTTCTCTCTCAGCTTCGTTTTTATTATTTAAAAAGACGGAAAAGGCGGACTTTTCAGTCGGTAATCCTTGCAGGGGTCTATGATATACGTAACGTTAGGAGGAAAATACGTCCCGATGAGCAGCACAGGCAGAACAGTCCCTGGAATATTGCCGCTGATTTTGACATAAATATGAGCTTCTCCGCAGAAGATATTGCGGGAATGCTCAGAGAGTATGAGGAAGATTACCATACCGGCATGGAGATAGGGGAGATTTCCAGGCTGATCTTTGACTATACTTCCGGTTATCCATTTTTGGTTTCCCGGCTTTGTAAAGTGATGGATGAGAAATTAAGGGATAATGGGGCATTTTCCAACCAGAGCAGTGTATGGACCAGGAGAGGTTTTTTTGAAGCCGAGAAGATCGTGGCAAAGGAAAACAGTACCTTATATCAGTCTCTGATTGAGAAGCTGGGCAGTTATCCGCAGCTTCGTACCGTATTATATGAATTGCTTTTTACAGGGAAACCGATTCCGTATACAGCTACAAATGACTATATCCAGGTGGCGGAGATGTTCGGATTCATAAGAAATGAAAAAGAAACGGCAGTCATTTCGAATCGTATATTTGAGACGGTTCTTTATAATTTTTTCATTTCGGAAGAATTCGCCGTGAGCAAAATATACAGTGCAGGCGTGCAGGAGAAGAATCAGTTTATTGTCGGAGGGCATCTGGACGTCAGAAGAATACTTGAAAAATTTGTGGAGACTTTTGATTATTTATATGGGGAACAGGATGAGGCTTTTCTGGAGGAGGCAGGCAGACGCTATTTTCTTTTATTTCTCAAACCCATTATAAATGGGATCGGAAATTACAGCATAGAGCCGGAGACCAGAAACAGTGAGCGTATGGACTTGGTCATTTATTATGGCGGGGAGCAATATATTTGCGAGCTTAAAATATGGCGAGGGAATGCCTACAATGAGCGCGGTGAGGAGCAGCTTTGCGCCTATCTGGATCACTTTCACTTGAAAAAAGGATATATGCTCAGCTTCAATTTTAATAAAAAGAAGAAAATCGGAGTAAAGGAGATTACCGTCAAAGATAAAGTGTTAATTGAGGCAGTAGTATAAGGAAACAGAACCAAAACAGATCGGAAAGGAGACGGAAATGAAGATACCACAGATTTTAAAAGAGAGGGCCGCCCTGCTGGAGGAATACTACAGCGTCCACTATAAGCCCCTGGCGCCCCTTGTGCGGCAGTGCTTTTTAAACACCATCGAGACTACGGTTAAGGAGCTTGAGGACGGCAGCTATTTTGTGATTACCGGCGATATTCCCGCCATGTGGCTGCGGGATTCGGCGGCACAGGTACGGCCCTATGTGCGGTTTGCGAAGGAGGATGGGGAGCTGCAGGCGATCCTGGAGGGGATTATTGAAAAACAGGCCGGGCTGGTCTGTATCGATCCCTATGCCAATGCTTTTAACGAGAGCGCAAACGGCGCTTCGGGGTATCAGGATGAAACGAAGCAAAATGACCACGTGTGGGAGCGCAAGTACGAGGTGGATTCTCTGTGCGCCCCTCTTTATCTGGCCTATACTTACTGGAAAACCACGGGGGTTGACCGGATATTTACGGAAACCTTTCATGATATGCTGACCCACATTGTGGGAATATTTACACTGGAGCAGAAGCATGAAAAATCGGATTATTTTTTCCGCCGCTATGACTGTGTGAAGTCGGACACTCTGCCCTGCAAGGGCAAGGGCAGGCCTGTGAACTTTACGGGAATGACCTGGTCAGGCTTTCGGCCTTCCGACGACTGCTGTAAGTTCGGTTATCTGATTCCCTCCAATATGATGGCGGTCACTGCCCTGGGATATGCAGAGCAAATCTGCCGGGAGTGCTATAAGGATCAGTCCCTTGCGGGGCAGTGCCATGAACTGGCGGAGGATATTCTGGACGGAATTATGGCCTATGGCATTGTGGAGCATCCCAAATACGGAAGGATGTATGCCTATGAGACAGACGGCTTCGGAAATTATAATCTGATGGATGACGCCAATTCTCCCAGCCTTCTTGCCATGCCTTATCTGGACTTTTGTAAAAAAGACGACGAAATATATCAAAATACCAGGAGCTTTGTTTTATCCGCGGATAATCCTTATTATTATGAGGGAAAGCTGGCTAAGGGGGTGGGAAGCCCTCACACGCCGCCCGGATTTGTGTGGCATATCGGTATTGTGATGCAGGCCCTTACCTCAAACAGCAGAGAGGAGATTATGGAGTGTCTGGAAATGCTGGCAAACACCCACGCAGGGACGAATTACATGCATGAAGGCTTCCACCCGGATGCGCCGGAGAAGTACACAAGATCCTGGTTTGCCTGGGCCAATACCCTGTTTGCGGAGTTATTGGAGAATTTGATGGAAGAGGGCTTTTTTGAATAACAGGCCGGTAAATTTTTGAGGGAAGAACTTCAGACAGGAGAAGAATCGCATTGAAAAAAGCAGTGAGACGAATTATTTTGATCTTGATCATAATTGCCGCGGCACTCGGAGCCTATGTGACTTATGTTTTTAGGGCCTATTATCGTCTGCCGGACAAGTTGACTCTTGAGGTCAAAAGAACCGGGGAGAATAACGATTTTAAGGAAAATTTCAAGGTGAATCCCGGGGGAGCTTATTTTATCATGACCTACAATATAGGGTTCGGGGCCTATCAGAAGGATTACAGCTTTTTCATGGACGGAGGCAAATCCTCATGGGGAAAGGATGAGGAGAGCGTAATGGCGGCGGTTTGCGGTATGGGAGAAATTGTCAGCACCGTAAACCCGGATTTCATTCTTCTGCAGGAGGTAGATCTGGACGGTACCCGCTCTTATCATGTGGATGAGCTGGAATTGATCAATCAGTTTATTAAGGGGTATTACTATGATACAGCCCAGGATTATGATTCGCCCTTTCTATTTTTCCCGCCCTGGGAGCCCCACGGGGCGAATAAGAGCTGCCTGGTCACCTATTCCCGGGCGGAGATTACGGACACCATGCGCAGGAGTCTTCCTATATCAGAGTCTTTCGGCAAGCTGGTGGATTTGGACCGTTGTTATTCGATCTCACGCGTTCCTGCAGAAAACGGAAAGCAGCTATGTATTTACAATGTGCATACCTCTGCCTACGGAGGCAGTGATGAGATCAGACAGGCGCAGCTTTCCATGCTCTATGAGGATATGGTTTCGGATTATAAGAAGGGAAATTATGTGATCTGCGGCGGTGATTTTAATCATAACCTGAAGGAGGGGGCACAGGAAAACGCGCCGGAGTGGGCCTATCCCTTTCCGCGGGAAACTCTGCCGGAAGGGTTTCAGATGGCAATTGACGGAGTGAAAGGAAAAGAAGACATTTCCCACAATAGCTGCCGGAGCGCCGAGACGCCATATGACGAGGAGACCACCTACACGGTTACGCTGGACGGATTCATTGTATCCGATAACGTGCGGGTGAATTACTATCAGAATATGGACTGGGGATATGAATTTTCGGATCATGATCCGGTTTTGATGCAGTTCATTCTGGACTAGATTCAGCAAATGAATAGTTACATGTTTTTAAGCCATACTAACCATATCTGTTAATATTCATACCTGCGGCTTTGAGGATTGCGGGTTATGGAAAGGGTGGTTTTGGGTATGGCAAACGCGGTTTTATATTTGAAGGCAGAACAGAATGCGGAGGTGATGGAGGAACGCGTATGCGTGAAGAATATCGCCTCCGTTTATTGTGCAGACCAGGCGCTCCGCGCCAGGGCAGAGTCCCTGACGGTATACAAATTTGGGGAGAAGGATAAAAAACGCCAGATAGTCAGCATCCTGAAGGTGATTGAGCTGATCGAAAAGGAGTGTCAGGGGGTGAGCGTGGAAAGTCTGGGAGAAAATGCCACATTGATCGAGTTGGTCAATGTAGACAGACACAAAGGATTTCTTCAGTGGCTGAAACTGACATTCGTGGCGGCTGTCAGTTTTTTCGGGACAGCGTTTACAATCATGGCTTTTCATAATGACATCAGTATCAACAAAATATTTTCCCATGTATACGAACTGGTGATGGGATATTCCTCGGACGGATACAGTATTTTGGAGGTTTCCTACTCAGTGGGGCTGGCTGTGGGGATCATCCTGTTTTTCAATCATATCGGAGGAAGGCGGATTACGAAGGATCCCACCCCGATTGAGGTAGAAATGAGGGTGTATGAGACAGATGTGAACAAGGCCTTGATCGAGACGGCGGACAGGGAGGGAAAAACCATAGATGTCTGAGATAACGGTTTTTTTAAAGCAGGTTTTTCTGGGGATTTGCGGACTGAGCTTTGGACTGCTGGCTTCGGCGGGGGTCTTTACAGTACTGGTCTCGGTAGGGCTGATTCCAAGATTCGCGGGAAAAATGCATGTGGCCAAAAAGGTGTTTGCACTGGAGGAGGCGGTGGTTTTCGGAACGCTCTTTGGAGGCTTTTTGAGTGTTTTTTCCGGGTATGGTCATCTGGGAGGCTGGATTTTGGCAAGGCAGCCTTTTGGGGAGAGTACCGTGCTGGTCTGGAAATGGATTGGCAGCGCAGTGCTGATTTTATGGGGTTTTTTTGCGGGGATGTTTGTGGGCTGTCTGGCATTGGCCATTGCGGAGATGCTGAATTCGATCCCCATCTTTGCGCGCAGAATCGGCTTTCGGCATGGGCTGGGCGTGGCAATTGCCGCCGCCGCATTCGGGAAGCTTTTGGGAAGTTTGCTTTATTTTGCAAAGGGAATTTATATGTCTGGGTTTTGAGGCTCAACTATAGTATTGAAAAATCTTCTTAATCCGATTACAATAGATAAGAACACGAGCGGACAGGGGAGGACAAAGATGCGGAAGATGGAATTTAAGATGGAACGCCCCGGCCTTTTGAAGGAGGGGGACGAGATCACAGTGACAGAGGGAGTGCTTCCCAGTAATTACTATTACACCATTGACCCGTCCCTTGCCATGTCGGGGAATATTCCCTTTCGGGAGAGGATGCTTGCCAGGAGCGGCAAGGTGGTGGGCATTGTCGAAAACGAGAGGGGATTTTATGTGACTGCAGAATTTGAGGAGTAAAAGCCTGTGGCAGGAGCTCCTTACGTATGCCGAACAAAAAAGAAAAACGGAGGAAGAAAGATGTTGACAAAAGTAGCTACAGAAAAAGCACCGGCGGCCATAGGGCCTTATTCCCAGGGGATCATTGCAAATAACTTTCTCTTTGCATCAGGGCAGATTCCCATTGTGCCTGAAACCGGAGAGATTGCCCGGGGAGACATTACCGTGCAGGCACAGCAGGTCATGAAGAATGTGGGCGAGGTGTTAAAGGCGGCGGGAACGGAATTTGAAAATGTGGTCAAAACCACCTGTTTTTTGGCTGATATGGCTGATTTCGCAGCATTTAACGGCGTCTATGAGAAATACTTTACAGGCAAGCCTGCCAGAAGCTGTGTTGCGGTCAGGGAGCTTCCCAAAGGTGTGCTGTGTGAGGTTGAGGTCATCGCGGCAGTATGAACAATGTGATATTAATTGGAATGCCGGGAGCGGGAAAGAGTACGGTTGGGGTAGTGCTTGCCAAGAGGATTGGCTGGCGCTTTCTCGACTCCGACCTGGTGATTCAGGAAAAATGCGGGAAACTGCTTTACCAGCTCATAGAAGAGAGGGGTGAAGCAGGTTTTCTTATGCTTGAAAATGAGGTAAACAGAAATATTCAGGGCCGCAGGATGGTGGTCGCCACCGGGGGAAGCGCGGTTTACGGAAAGGAAGCCATGGCCCATTTCAGGGAGATAGGCAGAGTCGTTTATCTAAGGCTGCCCTACGAGGAGTTAAAGGAGCGGCTTGGCGACCTGCACGAACGCGGCGTGGTGATCAGGCAGGGGAGTACCCTCAGAGATTTGTATGAAGAAAGGATATTGCTCTACGAAAAATATGCTGAAATAACGGTGGACTGCGGCGGCAGGAATATCCGGAGCATTGTGGAGGAAATTGCGGGATACTTATGAAAAAAATATTATTACTTCTGGCCGCGCTGATTTGGGGCGTGGCCTTTGTGGCGCAAAGCGTGGGTATGGACTATATGGGCCCCTTTACCTTTAATGGCGCAAGGTTTCTGATGGGCAGCGCGGTACTGGTTCCGGTCATTGTCTTTCGCAGAAAAAAGGCCGATCCGGCAGGCGGGGGGCAAGCCCGGACGGACCGGTCCGGGGCAAAGGAAAACGCAGGCAAAGCGGCTCTCATGGGCGGAGTCTGCTGCGGTCTTGCTCTGTGTCCGGCCGCCCTTTTCCAGCAGTTTGGCATTTTGTATACCACAGTGGGGAAAGCAGGGTTTATCACAACGCTTTACATTATTCTGGTGCCTCTTGCGGGAATTTTTATGAAAAAGACGCCCTCCTCCAGAATCTGGACGGGCGCCGCCCTGGCCGCTTTCGGGTTTTACCTGCTCTGCATCAAGGAAGGGTTTAGCCTGAGCAGGGGAGACGCTCTGGTATTTATAGGCTCTGTTCTGTTTACGGTACATATTCTGGTGATCGATCACTTTTCCCCAAAGGCGGACGGGGTGGAATTGTCCTGCATTCAGTTTTTGACCGCGGGAGTCATCAGTAGTGTGCTTGCTTTTGTGTTTGAAAAACCGGAGCTTTCCGCGCTTGCGGAAGGGATTATTCCTCTTGCCTATGCGGGAATCCTGTCCAGCGGCGTGGCTTACACGCTGCAGGTGATCGGGCAGAGGGATACGGACCCGGCGGTTGCTTCCCTTCTGCTTTCCATGGAGTCGGTGTTTTCTGTGCTGGCAGGCTGGATGCTTCTGGGGCAGGCCTTAAGCGCAAGAGAGCTTATGGGCTGCGCTCTGGTATTTGGCGCGGTGATTTTGGTGCAGCTTCCCACAGGAAAGAGACGCCCGGACAAAAAAAGAGCATAAAAACAAAGGGGGAAAATCATTTTGTCTCATAACATATTGTTTGGAAAACTGAAGGATTATCATGTGGCAGGACAGAAGGTTACGTTTGACTTCGAGGGGGATAAGGGAAATCTCCATCCCAGTGTGGAAATGATTTCCGACACAATTTTTAATGTATTCATTGACTATGACGGTCTGGGACATAGAACCAGGGCCATTGAGGGAGAACTGGGTCAAAGGCTGAACAACAGCCCTTCGGAATCGGAAAATATATTATCAGAAAATGCCTTGGATCGGGAAGCTGCCGGAAAAAAACCGTGGGTGTCATGGGAAGGCGCGGCGGTAGCGATTCACAGCAAAAAAGTGACTGCAATAGTCAATGATGGATTCGCAGTGGACTTTTATGACAGTGAGGGGAATCCCTTAAGCCTTGCCTGGAGGGGAGAGAGAAGGCAGAAGGGCGGACTTGGCTGGAGGGAACTGATGCTGCTGGCCGGGGAAGGGCATGCTGCCGGGGACGGAAGCGCAAAGGAAAATCGGGTTCAGGAGCTGAGAAGCCTGGAAAAGGTGGACTGTATTTACGGCCTGGGGGATAAGACCGGATTTTTAAATAAGAGACATTACGAGTATGTGATGTGGAATTCGGATATTCCCGATCCCCACGAGGATCATTTCAAGTCTCTCTATAAGAGTATTCCTTTTATGCTTGTGTTGAAGGAAAAAGGGGCTTATGGTATATTCTTTGACAATCACTGTAAATCTTTCTTCGACCTGGGAAAGGAAAGCGAAGACTATTATGTGTTTGGAGCGCAGGAGGGAAACCTTGACTACTATTTTATGGCAGGGGACAGCCTGAAAGCCGTAATCTCCGACTATACCTGGCTGACCGGGCGGGCCCCCATGCAGCAGCTCTGGACCCTGGGGTATCACCAGTCCAGATGGGGCTATGAGTCGGAGGAAAAGATCCGGGAGGTGGCAAAGGGGCTGCGAAAGAATAATCTGCCCTGCGACTGTATCCATTTTGATATTGACTATATGGATCACTACAAGGTTTTTACATGGAACAAAGAAACCTACCAAGATGAGAGGAAAGTGATTGCCGATCTGAAAGAAATGGGAATCAAGGCGGTTACAATTATTGACCCGGGGGTGAAGGTGGAAAAAGGCTACTATGTCTATGAGGAGGGCATGGAGAACGGGTATTTTGCCAAAAATCCGGGCTGTGCAGGCAAAGGAGCGACCGAAAGCGGCGGGGAGCAGACAGGTATACCTGCGCAGACAGACCCGTCTGAGGACGTCTATGTAAACGCCGTCTGGCCCGGGGACGCTGTATTCCCGGATTTTGGAAATCCGAAGGTGCGCTCCTGGTGGGCCGAAAAGCAGAAATATCTCATTGATTTAGGGGTTAGCGGCGTGTGGAACGACATGAACGAGCCTGCAAGCTTCCGGGGGCCTCTGCCGGATGACGTGGCGTTCACTGACGAGGACAGACCCGCGCCCCACTCCCGGATTCACAATATCTATGGCCACAATATGGCCAAAGCCACCTATGAGGGATGGAAGGAATATTCCGGGAAGCGGCCCTTTGTGATTACAAGAGCCTGCTACAGCGGTTCCCAGAAATACACCACCGCATGGACAGGGGACAACCACAGCATCTGGTCTCATATCCGCATGATGATTCCTCAGATCTGCAACCTCGGTATGTCGGGCATGAACTTTGTGGGGGCGGATGTGGGCGGCTTTGGAAGCGACGCCACGCCGGAGTTGTTCGCAAGATGGATTCAGGCGGGAGCCTTTATGCCCTTTTTCAGAGATCACTGCGCCCTGGGCGGCAGACCCCAGGAGCCCTGGCAGTTCGGGGAGGAGGTTCTCTCGATCAGCAGGAAATATATCAACCTGCGCTATGAACTGCTTCCTTATTTGTATGACCTGATGCATGAGACGGAGCTTACGGGAATCCCTATGGTGCGGCCTCTGGTGCTGGAATATGAGGAGGATGAAAATGCAAGGAACCGCAACGACGAGTTTATGTTAGGAGACCGGATGCTGATCGCCCCGGTGGTGGAGCAGGGAGCCAGGGAGAGGATGGTTTATCTTCCGCGGGGCACCTGGTATGACTACTGGACGGGGGAGAAGAAGGAGGGGAAGAGCTTCTTTGTGAAGGAGGCGCCTCTTGATGTGTGTCCTGTCTATGTGAAGGCGGGAGCCGTGATCCCCAAGTATCCGGTGCGTCTGCATGTGGGAGAGGATAAGGATGATCTGCTGATCTTAGAGGCCTATCCGGGGGATGGGGTTTACACCCATTACCAAGACAACGGAGAAGATTTCCGGTACCGTCAGGGTGCCTTTAACGAATATGGGATTTCCAATCACGACGGGGAGGCAGTGGTCAAAATCCTGCATGAGGGGTATCGGCCTTATGGAAAGATAGAAGTTGTGAAGAGATTTTGCAGAAATTGCATATCAATGTAAAAAGAGGCAAATAATAATCCATGAAAACAATCCCGATCAGGCAAGGAGGTTATCATGGATTATTTTAATGCATTTTGGGTAGGCGGGTTAATCTGCGCGCTGGTTCAGATTTTGATGGAAAAGACGAAGATGATGCCCGGGCGGATTATGGTGCTTCTGGTATGCACCGGAGCAGTGCTGGGGGCAATCGGATGGTATCAGCCTTTTGTGGAGTTCGCGGGGGCGGGAGCGTCGGTTCCCCTTTTGGGCTTTGGCAATGTGCTGATGAAGGGAGTAAAGGAGGCCGTAGACCAGGAAGGCTTTATGGGACTGTTCCTGGGCGGATTTAAGGCAGGGGCAGTGGGATGCTCGGCGGCGCTGATCTTCGGGTATCTGGCAAGCCTTGTCTTTAATCCCAAGATGAAAAAATAAAAAGTTGTCCTTTTCCTTTTTCCTGAGTATAATGGGAAAGTAAGCAACAGTATGCGGGTGCGGTAACCGTATCAAAGAAAAGAGGGAAAAGGATGATACAGGAAAGATTATGTAAACTGAGGGAAAGTATGAAAGCCTCTGGAATCGACTGTTATCTGATACCAACGTCAGATTTTCACGACAGCGAATATATCAGCGGCTTTTTTCGCGCAAGGGAATACTTCAGCGGCTTTAGCGGTTCGGCGGGAACGCTGGTGGTGCTGCAGGACGAAGCGGCTCTTTTTACGGACGGAAGGTATTTTATCCAGGCGGGAAAGCAGCTTGAGGGGAGCGGCATCGAGCTGATGAAGATCGGGGAGCCGGAGGTTCCCACGCTCAATGAATATCTGGAACAGAAGCTTTCGCAGGGGCAGAGCCTTGGCTTTGACGGCAGAGTGGTGAAGGCCAGGAGCGCCGGGGAGTATGAGGAGATTCTGGAAAAGAAACTGGGACATTTAATCTGGGATCAGGATCTGGCGCAGGGAATCTGGAAGGAGCGGCCAAAGCTGGAGCATCACCCGGTATCTATTCTGGGGGAGGACTACAGCGGGGAGAGCGCCGCATCCAAAATTTCCAGGCTGCGTGAAAAGATGAAGGAGGAGGAAGCCACCATGCATATCCTCACCTCTCTGGATGATATTGCCTGGCTTCTGAACATTCGGGGGAACGATGTGGTGCATTGCCCGGTGATGCTTGCCTATGCGGTGATTACCATGGAGGAATTGCTGCTTTTTGCGGAAGAAAGCGCCTGCAGTGAGGAGGTTCTCGGTTACTTTGCCGAAAACGGAATCTCCCTCCGGCCTTATGATGATTTTTACGGCTACGTCTCAAATATTTATGATGAGTGCCTTTTAGTCTGCTTGGACCGCATCAACTGCCGGGTGAAAAAGGAACTGGGGGATGAGGTGGAGATCCTTGATCAGCCCAACCCCACGTCCCTTATGAAGGCGGTTAAAAATCCGGTGGAGATGGAGAATCTGCGCAAGTCCCATTTAAAGGACGGGATTGCGGTGACTCATTTTATGTATTGGCTGAAAAAGAATATCGATAAGCTCCCCATGACAGAAATCAGCGCGGCAGAGCAGCTGGAGGCTTTCAGACGGCAGCAGGAGGGATTTTTGGAGCCCAGCTTTGAAACCATCTGTGCCTACGGCCCCAACGGAGCCATCGTCCATTACAGCGCTTCCCCGGAAAATTATGCCGATCTGAAACCGGAAGGACTTTTGGTGGTGGACAGCGGCGGCCATTATCCGGAGGGGACTACGGACATTACCAGGACCTTTGCACTGGGGGCTCTCACCGCTGATATGAAAAAACACTTTACCCTTGTGCTGCGGGCTATGCTGAATCTGAAAAATACCAGATTCCTTCAAGGCTGCAGGGGACTGAATCTGGATGTAAGGGCCAGGGAGGTTCTGTGGGAATACGGCCTGGATTACAAGCACGGTACGGGCCACGGAGTCGGTTATCTTTTAAATGTACATGAGGGGCCCAACGGCTTTCGGTGGCGTCTTTTGGAGCATGAGGAAAACGCGGAGCTGGAAGAGGGCATGGTGACCACGGACGAGCCGGGGCTTTACATAGAAGGAAGTCATGGGATACGGATCGAAAATGAACTGCTCTGCCGCAAGGGAGAGGAAAACGAGTACGGTCAGTTCATGTATTTCGAGGATTTGACCTGTGTCCCCATTGATCTGGACGCGGTGGACAACGCTTATCTTGAAGCAAAAGACAAAGAGAGGCTGAACGCATATCACAGGCTGGTGTATGAGAAGCTGTCTCCTTATTTCGAGGGGGATGAGCTGACCTGGCTTAAGGAGGCAACCAGAGAGATATAAAAAAGCTTGCGCCTGTAGTTTGAAGGGAAAGGAAAAAGCCTGTGAGCTTCCCCCCAAACGAAAGGCTGCGGAAAGGCATGGTGATTCATATGTACATACCGGAAACGGACAGAGACGATGGCGGAATTTTGAAAGGGATTACCTGCTTTGCACTGGATATGGACGGAACCGTCTATCTGGGAGAAAAATGGATTGAGGGAGCCAGGGATTTTCTTACAGCCGTGGAGCAGGCCGGAAAAAAGTATGTGTTTCTGACCAATAACTCTTCCAAAAATCCCAGGGCATATATAGACAAATTAGGACGGATGGGGCTGGAAATCGGGCCGGAGCGGATTGTCACCTCCGGTATGGCGGCGATCGACTATCTCAAGAAGCATTTTCCGGACAAAAAGGTGTTTCTTCTTGGAAATGAGCTGCTCAGGGAAGAATTTGCACAGGCGGGGATCCGGCTGGAGGAGGAAGCGCCGGAGGTGGTGATGGTAGGCTTTGACACTTCCCTCACCTACCAAAAGCTGTGCCGGGTCTGCGATCTGGTCAGGGAAGGGCTGCCCTATCTTTCCACCCACCCCGATTTTAACTGCCCTACGGAGACAGGGTTCATTCCGGATGCTGGGGCAATCCATGCCTTTATTCATGCCTCCGCTTTCCGGTATCCAGATGTGATTATCGGCAAGCCCAACGGAGCGATTATGGATTACCTGTCCCAAAGGGCAGGAGCCCGGAAGGAAGAAACCGCCATGGTCGGCGACAGACTTTATACGGATGTGGCCGCAGGGGTAAATAACGGCTGCCGGGGGATTCTGGTGCTCAGCGGAGAGGCCGGAATTGAGGATATAAAAGCGGACGGGGTGGTTCCCGATCTGATTTTTTCCTCGGTGAAGGAAATGATTCCGTTTCTTTGAGACAGAGGAAGAAGAATTGATTTTTGCGGGTAACGGTTCAGCTAAGCTGGGCCGTTACTGATTAAGGAGAGGCTATGGGATTACAGTTTTTTTTCGGGGGCTCGGGAGCGGGCAAAAGCAGAAAGCTGCATCAAACCATTGTAGAATGGGCCGGGAGGGAGCCAAAGCGCAGCTTTTTGTATCTGGTGCCGGATCAGTTTACCATGCAGACCCAGGTAGATTTGGTCAATGCCAGCGGTTGCGGCGGAATTATGAATATTGACGTGCTCAGCTTCGGCCGTCTGACCCATCGAATTTTTGAGGAGACAGGCTGCGGCTCCATGCCGGTTCTGGACGATACGGGGAAAAGCCTGGTGCTTCGCAAGGTTGCCGCCTCCCTGAAAGAGCAGATGCCTGTCATTGGAAAAAACTTAAACAAAATCGGCTATATCCATGAGGTGAAATCCTCCGTTTCCGAGTTTATGCAATATGGAATCGGGGTCAGCCAGGTAGGGGAGCTGGCGGATTTTGCCAGGGGCAGAGGCGCTCTCTTTTATAAGCTGAAGGATTTGGAGGTGATCTATCAGGGCTTTACGGATTACATCCAAGAGCGTTTCATTACCACGGAGGAAACCTTAGAGCTTCTTACCAGAGCCGTCTCAAAGTCCCAAATCATCAGAGGAAGCGTTATGGTATTTGACGGGTTCACCGGTTTTACGCCCATCCAGTACCGGCTGATCCAGGAGCTTTTGCGGTTGACTGAAAGAGTCATGATTTCCATAACAATTGATACCAGGGAAGACCCTTTCCGTATGGGGGGCGAACAGGAACTGTTTTACCTGAGTAAAAAAACGGTGAAGGACTTGTGCCGTTTGAATAAAGAGATTATAGAAAAGAGCCGGGCCGGAAAAAGCGACGGGCAAATTACGGCGGGTTCAGAAAAGGAAAAAGGAAGGGAACAGGATGTTTATCTGAGGGGAGGCGACTTACCGAGGTTTAAAGATAACGGAGAGCTTGCCCACTTAGAACAGCATCTTTTCCGCTACCCTCTTCGGCCCTACGGGGAGGGGGAGGAAGGGAAGGAAGGTTCCAGCGGGAAAGCTCCGGGGAACCGAAGCATCTATATGGCGGAGGCTTTAAATCCGGCTCAGGAGGTGCGCTCAGCATGCCTTCGTATCAGGAAGCTGGTGTTGGAGGAAGGGCTTTGTTACCGTGATATTGCAGTGGTAACAGGTGATATGGAAACTTATGGGGATTATTTTGAGCGGGAAGCCCTGGTGTATGACATCCCTGTTTTTCTGGACAGAACCAGGGGACTTTTGCTCAACCCTTTTATCGAATATATCCGAAGCGCCCTGAAAATGGTGCTTTTTGACTTTTCCTATGAGAGTGTTTTTCATTATCTTCGATGCGGACTTGCGGATTTTGGACAGGATGAGATTGACAGACTGGAGAATTACGTACTGGCTTTGGGGATAAAGGGAAAGCACAAGTGGAGTCAGATGTTTGTAAAAAAATTAAATCAAAATTTAATTATATCGGATGTTACGGAAACGGACGAGGAAGAAAAACGGCAGCTTCGGCTTATGGAACAGCTCAATCAAAGCCGGGAGCGCTTGATGAATCAGATTGCCCCTCTTCTGGAAAAGAAGAAAACTGCCGGTGAAATGGTCCGGATGCTTTATGAGTTTATTGTGGCGGGAAGAATCCAGGAAAAGCTTTGCGGCTTTGCAAATTATTTCAGGGAAAACAGTGAGCCTGAGAAGGCAAAGGAATATGATCAGATTTACCGGCTTGTGATGGAGCTTTTAGAGCAGATCATGGGGCTTTTGAAGGACGAGGTTATGAGCCTTTCGGAGTTCGCAGAGATACTGGACGCAGGCTTTGGGGAGATTGAAGTGGGCATCATTCCCGGAAGCGTGGACAGGGTCGTTGTGGGAGACATGGAGAGAAGCCGTTTAAAGCAGGTAAAGGTGTTGTTTTTTTTAGGGGTAAACGACGGGAATATTCCGGGAAACAGCGGGAAAGGAGGAATCATATCCGATATTGACCGGGAGTTTCTGCAGCAGTCCGGGGTTGAGCTTGCGCCTACCCCCCGTCAGCAGATGTATATCCAGCGGCTTTATCTTTATATGAATATGACGAAGCCCTCCTGGCGGCTGTATCTGTCCTATGCGCGGATGAACGCCCAGGGAAAAACAATCCGTCCTTCTTATCTGATCGATATGATGCGGAAGCTGTTTCCGGCCCTGCAAATAGAAAATGCCATTCATCAAATCGCAGGGAAAAAGGACGCTCTTACCTTGCTTGCCGGGGAACTTCGGGAGTATGCCTCAGGCAGGGAAGGGGTTTTAAGCGGCGGGGAGCTGCGCAGCCTTTACCGGATTTATCAGGGGGATGAAAAGTACAGAGCTTATGCGCAGAGGCTAAAGGAGGCAGCCTTCGCCAGATATGAGCATAAGCCGCTGGTTAAGGCGGTGGCAAACGCCCTGTACGGAGCCGTACTGGAAAACAGTATCAGCCGTCTGGAGCGTTATGCCGCCTGTGCTTATTCACATTTCCTGCAATATGGCCTGATGCTGAAAGAGCGGGAGGAATACAGCTTTGAGCCCGTTGATTTGGGAAATATTTTTCATCAGGTGCTGGAGAGCTTTGCAGGAAAACTTGCAGAACGTAATCTGACCTGGTTTGACTTTACCGACGAGGAAGGGGACGCTCTTTTGAGGGAGGCCCTGGACGCCTCTGCCGCAGCCTACGGCGAGACGGTGCTCTACAGCAATGCGCGCTATGAATATATGGTAGAGCGGATGTACCGGATTTTGAAAAGAACCATCCGTACGCTCCGGGCACAGCTTCGGGAAGGGGATTTCGTGCCCGCCTCCTTTGAGATGAGCTTTTCAAGGGTGGAGGAGCTGGAAGCCGTGAATATTGCACTTTCGGGACAGGAGAAAATGCGGCTGAAAGGAAGGATTGACCGGATCGATACCTGTGAGGATGAGGGGCATGTGTATGTGAAAGTGATTGATTATAAGTCCGGGGATAAGAAGTTTAACCTGGCGGCGCTCTATTACGGGCTTCAGCTTCAGTTGGTTGTCTATATGAATGTGGCGGCGGAAATTACCGCAAGAAAGCACCCGGACAAGGAGATTGTTCCGGCGGCGCTCTTATACTACCATGTCAGCGATCCTATGATCCGCGCGGAGGAGGAGAAAACCCCGGAGGAGATCAATCAGGAAATTTTAAAGGAGCTCTGCACGACAGGGCTTGTGACGGAAGATGAAAAGGTGGTATCTCTTCTGGATAAAAACTTTGTGGACAAATCTCTGGTGATTCCTGTGGAGCGCAAAAAGGACGGCACTTTTTCCGCCCGTTCGAGTGTGATGGCCAGAGAGGATTATGAGACCGTTTCCAAGTTTGTGAGCCATAAGATCCGGCAGCTTGGCATGGAAATCCTTTCGGGAAACATTGCGGTCAGCCCCTGTAAGCAGGGCACAATACAGGCATGTACCTACTGTGCCTTTAAGGGGGTATGCGATTTTGAGGAGAGGATACCGGGGTATCACATGCGGCTGCTTGGGGGCGGCACCAGGGATGATCTGCTCGTCAAAATGCGGCAGGAACTGGAAGAGAACGGGCCGGAAGATAAGGAGCCCGAAAATAAGGAGCAGGAAAAGTAAGCTTTGACCTTGAAAGGAGCAGATTTGACTATGGCAGTCAGCTTTACCGAAGATCAACAGAAAGTAATTACACTTCGCAACAGAAATCTGCTGGTTTCTGCCGCCGCAGGATCGGGAAAGACAGCGGTGCTGGTGGAAAGGATCATCCGTATGATTACGGACAAAGAAAATCCTGTGGACATTGACCGGCTTTTGGTGGTTACCTTTACCAATGCGGCTGCGGCGGAGATGAGGGAGAGAATCGGCCTCGCAATTAACAGGCTTCTTCTGGAGGACGGGGAAAATGTACATCTTCAGAGGCAGGCCTCCCTTCTTCACAATGCGCAGATTACCACCATAGACAGCTTTTGCCTTTTTGTGATCAGAAACAATTTTAACGACATCGGTCTTGACCCGGGCTTTCGGGTGGCGGACGAAGGAGAGCTGCGGCTTTTAAAGCAGGATGTGCTGCAGGAGCTGCTGGAGGAGCGGTATCAGAAAAAGGAGGAAAGGTTTTTAGGCTGTGTGGAGTATTTCACCGGCGGCAGCAACGATAAGCTTTTGGAGGAATATATAGGCAAGCTCTATGAATTTTCCATGAGCAGCCCCTGGCCGGAAGACTGGATCGGTCAATGCATCAAAGAGTATAAAGTAACGGATGATAGCGTGCTGGAAGAAAGTCAATGGTGCAGCTATCTGGTTTCCTATATTCAAACGATTCTGAGGGAAAGCGTCTATGACCTGGAGTTTGCCCTGCGTATTGCGGAAAGGCCGGACGGTCCTTATATGTACGGTGAGACACTGGAAAAGGAAATTGAAATGTTAAATCATGTTTTAAAATATCATTCGTTTTCTGGTTTACAATCGGCCTTTGAGACAATCTCCTTTGGAAGGCTGCCCTCCAAAAAGGATGAGAGCGTTAACTCTCTTTGCAGGGAAAAAGTGCAGCAGCTCCGTAAGAGTATCAAAAAGCAGTTGGATGAAATCCGCACTTCCCTGCTGGCTTTGCCCCTAGGGCAGGCCGCAGGGCGCATGAAGGAGGCCTCTTTTTTTGTGGAGGAGCTTTTGCAGCTTGTGCTTGACTTTAAGGAGCGGCTGGATGAAAAGAAACGCCGGGAAAATCTCATTGATTTCCATGATATGGAGCATTTTGCCCTGGAGATTCTGCTGAAAAAAACAGAGGAGGGAGAGCCGTTCCCGTCGCCTGCGGCTATGGAGTACAGGGAGTTTTTCCGGGAAATATTTATTGACGAGTATCAGGATTCCAACCAGGTGCAGGAGCTTTTGCTGGAAAGCATTTCCGGCGAGAGTGTAGGGCGCTGCAACCGCTTTATGGTAGGAGATGTAAAGCAGAGCATTTATAAGTTCCGCCAGGCCTGTCCCGAACTGTTTATGGAAAAATACAACTGTTATTCAACACAGGAGAGTAAGCGGCAGAGAATTGATCTGCACAAAAATTTCCGAAGCCGTCCCCAGGTCCTTGAGAGCGTAAACGGACTTTTTGGAAGGATTATGAGAAGAGATTTGGGCGGTGTGGAGTATGACAGCGCTGCCGCCCTTTACCAGGGAGCTTCCTTTCCGGAAAATCCAAAGGATCCAAACGCATATGACACGGAATATCTCATGATTGAAAAGGCAGAAGACGGCTTCTCGTCGGCAAGGGAGCAGGAGGCGGCTGCAATCGCCCGGAAAATCAAGGATTTGTATGAAAATCTGCAGGTGACAGATACCGTCAGCGGAGACCTGCGTCCGGTGAGATACAGCGATATGGTGATTTTGCTTCGGACCACCTCCGGCTGGGCGGAGGAATTTAAGGGGGTTTTGGAGAAGGAGGGGATACCGGCCTATGTGGCCTCTCGAACCGGTTATTTCCAGGCAGTAGAGGTGAAAACCCTGCTCCAGTTTTTGCGGGTGATCGATAATCCTTTGCAGGATATTCCTCTTTTTGGAACGCTGAAGTCTTATTTCGGAGGTTTTACCGAGGAGGAAATAGCCCGGATTCGGAAAGAAAATAAGGCAATTTTATTATATGATGAATTAATTTCCTATGAGGGGGAGCTTAAAGATAAAATACAGTCGTTTTTGAACCGCCTTTCCCGCTACAGACAAAAAACGGTCTATACGCCGATTCACAAACTGATACAGGAAATTCTTTCGGACACAGGTTATCTGGATTATGTCTTTGCATGCTCCGCAGGGGAGCAGAAAAGGGCCAATGTGGAAATGCTCCTGACCCGGGCTGCGGCATTTGAGAACACCAGCTATTATGGATTGTTCCATTTCCTCAGATATATAGAGCAGCTTGAAAAGTATGAGGTGGATTATGGTCTTGCAGATGTATTGGATGAGAATGCAGATGTGGTGCGGATTATGAGTATTCACAAGAGCAAGGGACTTGAATTTCCGGTCTGTTTTGTGGCCGGGCTTGCGAAAAAGTTCAATATGCAGGACACAAGCGGCGGCGTTATCGCAGATATGGACATGGGACTTGGGGTGGACTATGTGGACAGTGATTTGCGGATCAGGAGCAGTACCTTAAAGAAAAAGGCGGTGGCCCTTAAAATGAAGCATGACATTTTAGGGGAGGAGCTGCGGGTTCTCTATGTGGCTATGACCAGGGCAAAGGAAAAGCTGATTTTAACCGCCCTGGTTCCCTCACTCGACAAATTCCGGCAGGAATTGGAGCAAAAGACAGAGTTTGAGACGCTCAGGGAGGAAGAAGAAAAGGTTTCCTTTTCCCTTTTGTCGGGGGCGGGCTGCAGTCTGGATTTCGTTTTTCCCTGCCTTGATCTGACGGTGGAATTTGTGGGGCCGACAGATATCCTGCAAAAGGATGTGAAAGCCGCAGTACGGGAAATAAAGAGAAAGCAGGAATTGTTTGACACTTCGGTGGGAGATCATAAATTGACCGATTCGGATAATGAAATTATGTCAAAGCTGTCAAAACAGATGTCGAGCTCCTATGCTTATCAGTATTTGTCAAATTTGTTTGTGAAGACAACGGTGTCGGAGCTGAAGAAAAGAGCCATACATGATTTACCAAATCAGTCAATAGAGACTGTTCTTGCCGCGGAATCGGCAAAGAACGGAGCCCTCCCGGAACAGATTTTTACGAACTCACTGTTTGAGGAACAGGAGACGGTTCCATACATTCCGTCATTTTTGCGGGAGGAGGAAACCCTCTCCGGTACCGACAGAGGAAGCGCCTACCATAAGGTAATGGAACTGCTGGACTTCCATGAGGTGATTCAGGCAAAAAAAGGAAAGGAGAGGGAGGCGAAAATCCGATCGGAGCTTGACCGGTTTGAGGCGGAAGGGCTTTTGAGCGCCCGGTGGCGGCAGAGTATCTTTATGCCTAAGCTTTTGGACTTTTTTGACAGCTCTCTTGCCCTTCGGATGACCAGGGCCAGGGAAAAGGATATGCTCTACAGGGAACAGCCTTTTGTGCTGGGCCTTCCGGCCAGCCGTTTGGGGAAAGAATTCCCGGAAAAAGAACAGGTGTTAATCCAGGGAATCATCGACGTATTTTTTGAGGAGGATGGAAAAATCATTGTGGCCGATTACAAAACGGATGTTGTGAAATCACCGGAAGAGCTGGTTACCAGATACCAGGTGCAGCTTGATTATTATGGGGAGGCTCTTGCCCGGCTGACGGGAAAAGAAGTTGTCGAAAAAATCATCTATTCTTTTGCACTTGGGAAAGAGATTATGGTATACTAGGAGCGGAAACATACATTATGAGGAGGTACATAGCTATGAAACTGAAGTTTGGTATCAAGGAAGTCGTTGCCATTGGTATCGGTACCGCGCTGTTTGTGGCGCTTACAGAGATCCAGATTCCTACAGGTATTCCTAACACATACCTGCAGCCCCGTATGGCGATCATGGCCTTTTTAGCTGCTGTGTTCGGCCCGATTGTGGGAGCAGTGGTGGGAATTTTGGGACACGCTCTGGGAGATGCGATGTTCTACGGCAGCGTTTGGTGGAGCTGGGTGTTCCCTGACGGACTTGTAGGTCTTGTGGTCGGCCTGTTTGCCGCCAAATATGCGGTGAAAGAGGGCGGCTTTGACAAGAAAGCCATTGTTCTCTTTAACATTGCGCAGATTGTGGTCAATGCCATTGCCTGGATCGGTCTGGCTCCCCTGCTTGACATCCTGATTTATGCGGAGCCGGTGGACAAGCTCTTTGTCCAGGGTGCCGGAGCCTTTTTCGGCAACATTCTGATTATCGGGATTTTGGGAACCCTGCTTTGCGCCGGGTACTCAAAGATCGGTGCCAAATCGTCAAGCCTTTCCAAAGAGGACTAATGCATGGAACCTATGATCGAGTTTATGGATTTTTCATTTAAATACCGTGCTCAGAAGGAACCGACTCTCCGGAATATCAATCTCACGATTATGCCCGGGGAGAAGGTTCTGATCGTAGGCCCCTCCGGCTGCGGAAAATCTACCCTTGCCCACTGTATCAACGGCCTTGTGCCCTTTTCTTATGCCGGGGACATTACGGGAACTCTCCGGATCGGGGGCAAAAACCCGGCGGAGCTGGGGCTTTTTGGCTTATCCAAGATTGTGGGAACCGTATTGCAGGACACGGACGGGCAGTTTATCGGGCTGACTGTGGCGGAGGATATTGCCTTTGCCCTTGAAAATGACAATGTACCTCAGAAGGATATGTTTCTTAAGGTGGATGAGGCTGCGGAGCTGGTGGACGTAAAAAAGCTCCTTGGCAACGCTCCGAGGGAGCTCTCCGGCGGTCAGAAGCAGAGGGTTTCCATGGCGGGAGTCATGGTGGATGACGTGGACATCCTGCTCTTTGACGAGCCTTTGGCTAACCTTGACCCGGCTACCGGAAAGCGTGCCATTGATCTGATCGACCAGATTCAGAAAAAGAAGAAGACTACCATCCTTATTATAGAGCACCGTCTGGAGGATGCCCTTTACCGGGATGTGGACCGGATTATTGTGGTGGGAGAGGGACGGATTGTGGCGGACACTACGCCGGATCAACTGCTTGCAGAAGATATACTGAAGGAGCAGGGAATCCGGGAGCCCCTTTATATCACAGCCATGAAGCATGCAGGCTGTCAGATTCTGCCCCAGGATAAGCCTATGCACATGGAAACCATGAGGATGGAGCCTTATAAGGATAAGGTAAGGGCCTGGTTTGACAGGGCCGGGAGAAAAGAAAAAAAGACAGATTCCCCTTCGGCTCTTAAAGTGGAGGATTTGTATTTTTCCTATGTGGAGGGAAAACCGATCCTTCAGCATATTCACTTTGATATTAAAAAAGGAGAGATGGTCAGCATCGTGGGCAAAAACGGCGCGGGCAAGTCTACCCTTTCCAATCTGATCTGCGGTTTCTATAAACCCACCAGGGGGACGATCTGCTTAAACGGAGTGGATATGGAGCCCCTCTCCATCAAAGAAAGAGGAGAAAAGATCGGGCTGGTGATGCAGAGTCCCAACCAGATGATCTCAAAGCCCATGATTTTCGACGAGGTGGCTCTGGGCCTTGCGGTGAGAGCTGTTCCCCAGGAGGAGATCCGGGAGAGAGTTCATGAAACACTGAAAATCTGCGGCCTGTATCCCTTCAGGAACTGGCCCGTATCGGCCCTTAGCTTCGGGCAGAAAAAGAGAGTGTCCATTGCCTCCATACTGGTGATGAATCCGGAGGTCATGATATTGGACGAGCCTACCGCTGGCCAGGACTACCGGCATTACACGGAGATCATGGACTTTTTGAAGGAAATCAACGAAACCCTGGGGATTACCATTATCATGATCACCCACGACATGCATCTGATGCTGGAATATACGGACAGGGCCATTGTGATTGCGGACGGCCACCTGATCGCGGACGATACTCCGGCAAAGGTTTTGACCAATGAAGTCATTGCCGACAAGGCTTATTTGAAAAAAACATCCCTGTACGATCTGGCAGTGGGCTGCGGGATTGGTAACCCTTCGGAATTTGTAGAGCGGTTTATCGCCTACGAGCGGGAACAGAAAAAGGCCGGCAGGCCAGACAAAAGGGAAGAAGAGGAGATGCGGGCGGATGGCTAAGATTTTATCCTATGAAGAAAAAGATACATGGATCCATGAGCTGAGCGGCGTGACCAAGCTGATCTTCTTCCTGCTGTGGTGTCTGACCAGTATGCTTACCTATGACACAAGAGTGCTGGCTGCGATGCTGATTCTTGCCCTGATCATTTTCAAGATATCCCAGACAGAGTGGAAGCAGGTAGGGGCAGTGTTTAAGCTGGTGATGGTGTTCCTGGTTTTTAACGTGCTGGCCATTTATCTCTTTTCTCCGGATCAGGGTACGGCTGTTTACGGAACCAAAACCGTGCTGTTTCACATTGCAGGCCGTTATGATGTGACGAAGGAACAGCTCTTTTATGAGCTGAATGTGGTGATCAAATATTTCACGGTGATTCCGGCGGTATTTATGTTTCTGGTGACTACCAACCCCAGCGAATTTGCGGCTTCCCTGAACAAAATGGGGGTCAGCTACAATGTGGGCTATTCCATTTCCATTGCCCTTCGGTATATTCCCGATGTGCAGGGGGAGTTTACCAAGATCAAGCATGCCCAGGAGGCCAGAGGGATCGAGATGTCAGGCAAGGCTTCCCTGATCAGCAGGATCAAAAATACTGCCACCATCATTTTCCCGCTGATCTTTTCCAGTATGGACCGGATTGATGTGGTCAGCAACGCCATGGAGCTGAGGGGCTTTGGCAAGCATAAGAAGAGAACCTGGTATATGGGAAAGCCGCTTGGGCGCAACGATTATCTGGCGATTGCCTTTACGGTGCTCTTTAGCGTGGCGGCGCTGGTGGTTACGTTTGCGGATGGGAGCAGGTTTTATAATCCGTTTGGGTAGGGGGATCCGTGCGGAGGGCAAGTTTGGGAACAGGATTGAGAAAGAAAGGCGGTGTATTACTTTTAAACTTTTGTACTCCCCCTCTCAATCAACCGTGTAGGAAAAGTAACGGCAGGCGGGAGAGAATGATTTTCTATCATGGTTTGAAGCATTTCAATGATCGCCTTTGCCATGGCGGGCCTTTGGATTTCCATGGTGGTGATGGGCGGAGCGCTAAGCTGGCTCAGAGTGGAATTGTCAAAGCCCATGACTTTGATGTCCTCGGGGATACGGTATCCCAGGCTCTGGGCTTTTTGCATGGAGATAAAGGCCAGTTCGTCATTGCGGCCTAAAATTGCGTCTACAGGATGTTTTTGGATGTAACTTTCAAGACGCAGGGCAATTTCATCCCGGCTGCGGCATCCGGTGATGATATTCTGCTCTGGAAAGGAGGATAAGCCAAGTTCTTTCATTTCCTGTGTAAAACCGCGGTAGCGCATGTCGTTTCCGTCGCTGAAATGGCCGTTTGGGCTGAAACGGTCGATATAGATCACATTTCTGCAGCCCAGGGCAAACAAATATCTGAGGCTTTCTTTTATCCCCATATATAAACCGCTGTCCACTTTGGCAGCTCCGGTTATGTTATCGTAATCCCTGTTGACAATCAGAACCACAGAAATATTTGCGTCGATCAGTTGCTGGATGTATTCTTCGGGAAAGCTGATGGAGCTGATGATCACCCCGTCATAGCATCTGCCGATGATGTCGTCTACAAATTGTCGGGTATTGCGGTTGCCGCAGAGGGAGATGATGTAACCCAGGTCGTAAGCATTTTTTTCCAGCTCGCTGAGCAGGAGGCTAAAATGCTCGGATATGAGCTGGTCGGTGATAAAAAGAATATGGTTCATCCTTTTTCCCTTTAAAGCACGGGCTATGGGATTGGGGCGATAGCCCAGCTTTTCCACTGCCTCCAGCACTCTTTTGCGTTTTTCCTTGTCCACATATCGGTTATTATTCATAACGTAAGAGACGATTGTTTCACTGACCCCTGCTTCCAGGGCAATGTCTTTTCGGGTAACGGGTGAACGTTTCTGATCCATGTGGTGCTCCTTTTTGCGGGCTTTCAAAAGTAACGTGTTAATGCAGCAGTCCGGACGGGAGCGGAACTGTTACATTGAAATTATAAAGGGGAAAAGTTTTTAAGTCAAATGGATTGACAGATGTTCCCGGGGGGAATATACTCAGAATATACACACGTGTTTATATGGGGAATAAAAACCCTTCAAGGGGAAAAGAATGGAGGAATATCATGAACGAACAACGCAATGTGATCATCGTGTATGCGGACGATTTGGGGTTCGGGGATCTGGGCTGCTATGGAAGCCATCAGATTGAGACGCCGAATCTGGACCGGCTGTGCAGGGAGGGGCTTAAGTTTACCAATGCCTACGCTACCTCCGCGGTCTGTACGCCGTCCCGCTACAGCATTCTGACGGGGCGGTATCCGTTTCGGAACAGTCAGGCGCATATATTGCCGGGAGATGCCGGCTGTATCATAGACCCTGCGCTGGATACCATGCCCAGGCTTTTTCAGCGCGCCGGGTACCATACCGGAATCGTAGGGAAATGTCATCTGGGATTAAGCGACGGAAGCTGTCCGATTGACTGGAACCAGGAGATTAATCTTACTCCAATTGATCTGGGATTTGACGAATCCTTCATGTTCCCGGCGACAACGGATCGGGTCCCTTGTGTTTATGTGGAAGGCCGTTCAGTGGTGAATCTGGACCCGGAGGATCCCATTGAGGTGTCTTATGAGAGCGAATGTCCCTTTGACGATATTCCTACCTACCACAAAAACCCGGAGCTTTTGGAGATGGAGTCCTCCAACGGCCATGATATGAGTATTGTGGGCGGAATCGGAAGGATTGGATACATGCGCGGAGGCAGGAAAGCCATTTGGAGAGACGAAGATCTGGCGGAAACTTTCTTAGGCAGGGCCTTTCAATTTATCAATGAGAGCCGGAGGGAGGATAAGCCTTTCTTTTTGTATTATGCGGTGCATCAGCCTCATGTACCCCGCGTGCCCTCAGCCCGCTTCTGCGGAGCAACGGCCCTTGGCCCACGGGGGGATGTGATTGCCGAGCTGGACTGGTGTGTGGGACAATTGATGGAGGAGCTTGAAAGATTGAATATCCGGGACAATACAATGATTATCTTTTCCAGTGATAACGGTCCTGTGCTGGATGACGGATATGTGGACGGGGCCTTTGAATTAAACGGAACCCATCGGGCGGCAGGGCCGCTCCGGGGCGGAAAGTACAGCAAATTTGACGGAGGAACAAGGATCCCTTTTATCGTGAGCTGCCCGAACCTTGTTCACAGGGGAGTTTCTCAGGCGCTGGTGAGCCAGGCAGATCTGTTCGCTTCCTTTGCGCATATGCTTGGTATGGAGCTTGATACGGAAAGTGCGGTTGACAGCCAGGATATGTACGAGGCATTGATCGGAGAGGATCCCGCAGGCAGGAAGGAACTGATGGTGGAGGATGTTTCCTGCGGCAAGATGCTCCGGCGGGGGAACTGGGCCTATCTGTCTCCCAGCGAGGGTTCGCCCTTCATCGGCAGTGTGCAGATTGAAACCGGTTTGTCCATGGATCCCCAGCTTTACAATATGGATTATGATATTGGACAGCGGGCAAATGTGGCCTGGGATTATCAAGATGTGGTGAAGGACATGGAACAGCGTCTTGGGAAAATCATGAAGAGCGACAGGACGAGAGATTGACAGGATAAATAACGCATATTGCAGGGCGGCTTGCAATATGCGGAAGGGTAATAATGATGGCTATGCCTGAAGCGTTGGCACTTTGGGTATAGCCATCATTAGAGTTCATAATGTCCTTTACAGGACTTTACAATTATTTGGTCTTCAAAAACCTCATATATCAAGCGATTGGCAGAGTCAATCCGCCGGCTGAAGGAGCCGGATTTTCCATATTTCAATGGTTCTGGTTTCCCTATTCCCTCCAATACCCCATCTCGTTCTATACTTTGCAACAACTGATTTATCCTTTTTAATGTTTTTTTATCCTGGGTTTGCCAATAGAGGTATTCGCTCCATCCATCTTCTGCAAAAGTAATTTTCATTGGTACTTATTCCTCCATAGCAAGAAGTTCTTCCATGGTCTTAGTAATGACATGCCCATTTTGGATTTGCTCATCTGCTTTCGCCAATTTTGCCAAGTATTCAGCATTCTTCTTTGCCTTTGCCAATTCGTTATACTCTGTCTCAGAGATGATAACAACATTTCTGTTTTCTTTCCGAGAAACAATCACTGGCTCCCCGTTAAATGCAATATCAAAATATTTTTTTATGTTTGCTCTTATATCCACCTGCTTTGTTGCAATCATAAATAGCCCCTTTCTGTACCTAAAACCGTACCTTTTATTGTACATATATTTTATATTTTTATTATGTGCCAGTCAAGAAGAATTATAGAGAAAAAAGATACAAATATTGCTATGTATTGCGCTTGCCCTGCGCCGCCACTGGCATGAGAGAGGCTTTGCTGTTCGTCCTCCCCAGAGGGCAATTTTCGCCGTTCATCTCAGAAACGGACAGGCTCATAACCGTTCAAACCGACATTTCATGATCCGAAATAACTGAATCTTCCCCCAAAGGCAGATACAGAAACACCTCAAACATCTTCCCTTCGGTCTGCAGCGTCATTTTCCCGTGATACCGGTTTGCAATTTCCTGCATACTTCTGAGCCCGATCCCATGATTTTCCTTATTCGGCTTGGATGTCTGGGGCAGAGGGATTTCTGCCGGATCTGTTCTGCGCTTTCCTAGCAGAAAGGGAGAGGCTTAGTGGGGCGGTATGCACAAATAGATAATTTGGAAGTTTACTTTTAAACTTTTGTACTCCCCCTCTCAATCAACCGTGTAGGAAAAGTAACGGCAGGCGGGAGAGAATGATTTTCTATCATGGTTTGAAGCATTTCAATGATCGCCTTTGCCATGTCGGGCCTTTGGATTTCCATGGTGGTTTTCAAGCCGCAGGGCAATTTCATCCCGGCTGCGGTATCCGTTTCGGAACAGCCAGGCGCATATATTGCCGGGAGATGCCGGCCGTATCATAGACCCTGCGCTGGATACCATGCCCAGGCTTTTTCAGCGCGCCGGGTACCATACCGGAATCGTAGGGAAATGTCATCTGGGATTAAGCGACGGAAGCTGTCCGATTGACTGGAACCAGGAGATTAATCTTACTCCAATTGATCTGGGATTTGACGAATCCTTCATGTTCCCGGCGACAACGGATCGGGTCCCTTGTGTTTATGTGGAAGGCCGTTCAGTGGTGAATCTGGACCCGGAGGATCCCATTGAGGTGTCTTATGAGAGCGAATGTCCCTTTGACGATATTCCTACCTACCACAAAAACCCGGAGCTTTTGGAGATGGAGTCCTCCAACGGCCATGATATGAGTATTGTGGGCGGAATCGGAAGGATTGGATACATGCGCGGAGGCAGGAAAGCCATTTGGAGAGACGAAGATCTGGCGGAAACTTTCTTAGGCAGGGCCTTTCAATTTATCAATGAGAGCCGGAGGGAGGATAAGCCTTTCTTTTTGTATTATGCGGTGCATCAGCCTCATGTACCCCGCGTGCCCTCAGCCCGCTTCTGCGGAGCAACGGCCCTTGGCCCACGGGGGGATGTGATTGCCGAGCTGGACTGGTGTGTGGGACAATTGATGGAGGAGCTTGAAAAATTAAATATCCGGGACAATACAATGATTATTTTTTCCAGCGATAACGGCCCGGTATTGGACGACGGATATGTGGACGGGGCCTTTGAATTAAATGGCACCCATCGGGCGGCAGGGCCGCTCCGGCGGGGAAACTGGGCCTATTTATCTCCCAGCGAGGGCTTACCTTTTATAGGCAGTGTGCAGATTGAAACCGGTCTGTCCATGGATCCCCAGCTTTACAATATGGATTATGATATTGGACAGCGTGCCAATGTGGCCTGGGATTATGAGGATGTGGTGAAGGACATGGAACAGCGCCTTCAGGAAATCATGAAGAGCGACAGGACAAGAGAATGACAGGATGATCCAATCCTCTAAGAAAAGCAAAAGCACATGTACGATTCCCTTTCCGCGTGTCTGGATTTGTGATAAAATACAGTCAGCGAAGAAAGGGGGATGTACATGTCTTTTTTATTGCTCGCCGTGCTTGCGGTCCTTCTTGTTTTTCTTATAAAGAAAAGGCAATACGAAAAAACCGAATATTATCGCCAGACCAAAAATTCTTATATAAAGGTGCGGTTTGACAAGGGGCTTTTGGGTGAGTTTTGTACTTATAAGTATCTGAAGTCACTGAGGGGATGCAAACGATACTTGTTTAATTTGTATATTCCAAAAGAAAATGGACAAACCACGGAATTAGATGTTGTTCTTTTGCATGAATCAGGCATCTATGTATTGGAATCCAAGAATTACAGCGGGTGGATTTTTGGGACAGAATCTCAGCAATATTGGACGCAGACTCTGCCGGCCGGGAGAGGACGGTCACAAAAAAGGCAGTTTTATAATCCGATCTGGCAAAATAAAGGGCATCTGAAATGGCTGCAGTCATATCTTGGGGATCCAACGCTGCCTTTTTACTCCTATATTGTATTCAGCGACCGCTGCATACTTAAAAAAATCACGCTGACCAGCGGAAAGCATTCGGTTGTGAAACGGTGTGATCTGCTTCCGGCCGTTAAACAGAATATTTCCAAAGCGGGGGTTCGGTTATCGCCAGACAAAATTGATGCCATATTTAAAAAATTGTATCCGCTTACCCAGGTGGATCAGGCGCAAAAAGCAATTCATGTTCAAAATATCCAACAAAAAAATACGCTTTAGATATTCCACTGCAGCAGCATCAGAAATGTTTCGGCGGGTTTGGAAAAGACCTGGTATTTTTCGGATCATATACATCTCGATCTCAATGGACGGGGACAGAGGGCGTAAGGTAAGCCGGCTGTCCCCGGAAGTATATATATCATTCGTAAAGGACACAGAATCACAATCCATATGACAAAAGCACTGTCACAGACAGAAAAAAATATACAGTTGCTTCATATTTTTGATGTTTCCCTGATTGCCGGAGGACAGGACAGCAGGATCTGGCAAAAATATATTGCGCCTGTTATAACAGCCCCACAGATTGAGATCATCCCTCTTTTTCCGGGTAATGCGGCAGAAGAAAGGATTTTAAAACTTATTGCCGCGTCATTTAGGGAGTGCTATAGAGTGTTCCACGACTGTCTGCACATGACCCCCGCAGACTATATAAAGGCTTACCGTCTGCAGGCCGCTTGTCGGAGGTTGGCAAAGGGTCAGGAGTCTGTTACAGTGATCAGCCATGACTGCGGTTTGGGGAGCAGCAGCTATTTTGGAAAAGTTTTTCGGGAGTACGCCCATTGTTCACCAACTGAATATCGGAGGAAATGGCAGAATAGTGATAGATAAAGGCAGAAATGAAATATTTTTTCTACACTTCCTGCATTATAATGATACCTGTAAAGTAAATCAGCAATTTACAGGAGATGGGTTCAAGGTGGTAAAAATGAGCATTCTGAACATGAAAAATTTTTTAGATACGGTCAATGCCTGTACCGGCAAAGTAAATATGCTCTGCCCGGACGGTAAAAAACGAAATATCAATGGGGAAGAAAAGGTACAGGACAGTTTGTGGCAGCAGTACCGCCAAAACAAAAACTGCCTGCGGCTTGTTTTAGAAATTCCTAATCCAACGGACTATATGAGCATTGTTTCATACTATGCCGGGGATTGTTGATTTGTCTGTAAATATTTCATCATAAAGGGGCTGGACGGTTTATCTGCCAGCCCCGCCCTTTTGAAAGGAGTTAAAATGGAGCTAAACATTCAGACCGTGGAAATGGCATTAAAGGAAGCGGCGAAGTCCAATCCGGGGGCATGGGTAGACCATTCCCGGTATGTAGCCAAAGCCTGTAAAAATATTGCGTCACACTGTAAAGATTTATCTTCTGAACAGGCGTATCTTTTTGGGCTGTTACATGATATTGGACGTTATGCCGGAGTGAGTTCGGAAAGGCATTTGATAGACGGCTATCGTTACTGTATGGAGCGTGGGTGGGGAAAAGCTGCACAGATATGTATATCCCACGCGTTTATGATACAGGATATTGATACTTCTATCGGAGAGTTTGATGTCAGTGATGAGGATTACCAGTTTATGAAAGAGTTTGTTGCAAATGCGGTCTATGATGATTATGACCGTTTGGTGCAGCTATGTGACGCGCTGGCTATGCCGACAGGATTCTGCCTTTTGGAAAAGAGATTTGTAGACGTGACGATCCGGTACGGCGTTCACCCGGCGACAATAAGCAGGTGGAAAAAAATTTTGGAGATCAAAGAACTGTTTGAGGAGCAGATTGGCTGTCCTATCTATACTTTGCTTCCGGGCGTTGTGGAAAACAGTTTTCGTTAGAGGAGGGATATTGTGTATTACGAGGCAACCGATTTTTTAGAAACTGCGGACAGCGATACATTAAAGCAGATTGCACAAACAAGAAAATTGACAAGGGAATATTATCTTTCTGATTATGATGATATAGAAAAAAGAACTGCCATTCTTCAGGAATTATTAGGGAGCATAGGAGAAAATGTGGCAATCGATACACCGTTTCATTGTGACTATGGAAAAAATATTTTTTTGGGCAATGATGTAATAATTAATATGAACTGTACTTTTGTAGATAACAAGCCTATCCGAATTGGTAACAGGGTTTTGATTGCGTCAAATGTGCAGATATATACATCTTCACACCCGATTTTGCCACAGGAAAGACTTGTGCCGGATTGGAGGGAACGTCGGACAACATTCTTTAGAACTTTTGCGCGTCCAATAGAAATAAAGGACAATGTATGGATTGGCGGCGGCTGTATCCTTCTGCCAGGGGTTACTATAGGAGAAAACAGCGTGATAGGCGCCGGAAGTGTTGTAACCAGTTCGGTTCCGGGAAATTGTGTTGCTGTTGGAAATCCCTGTAGGGTAATCCGCCGGTTTGACAGCAATGTAATGCCATTCTCCGGGGATTTTTAGTTTCAGCCGTTTTTTTGTTTATACTCTGTCCCCCACGCCACCATAGCGTCTAAAACAGGCTTTAGGCTATATCCCGTTTCTGTTAAAGTATATTCTACCCGCGGCGGCACTTCCGGATACACTTTCCGGGTAAGTAACCCGCTGTTTTCCATTGATCGCAAATTTGCCGTTAAAACCTTTTGAGATACATTGCCAATAGATTTTTTTATTTCTCCAAACCGTTTTGTACCGTCCAGCAAATCACGGATAATTAACACTTTCCAACGGTCGCTGATAAGCATCAGCGTCGTTTCCACCGGACAGGCAGGTAAATTTTTTCCCATGAAAAACCCCCGTTTCTTCACAATAGTTTCTTTTAGGTAACTATGGCACAATAAAGTGCTTACTTTACGTTTTCTCTTTACGGCTATATTGTAATCTTGCAAGCGGAAAAAAACAAGCCGCAGACTAAACCAAAAAGAAAACAGGAGGAACGAAACTATGAAAATCGCAGTTATTTGTGCAAATGGTAAAGAGGGTAAGTTGATTGCCCGGGAAGCTATCGCAAGAGGGGCAGACGTTACCGCCGTTGTCCGTGGAGAGAACCAGTCAGCAGCAAAAAAGGTCATTCAGAAAGACCTGTTCGACTTGAACGCAGCCGATTTGGAAGGCTTCCCCCTTTAAATATTATTTCACGGATGTGGGGCTACGCAATGCCCAGCTTAACTTCAGACAGCAGGAAGAAAACCATATTATGGAGAACATTATTTACAACGAGCTGCCAGAGATATTATATTCAGTCTGCCTTTGCGATTCCGGACAGTAGCAAAATGCAGCAGGAGCAGAAGCCATTGGTGCATATTGGCGATTCTTTTAAGAAAATCATCGTAGTTAAGGACAGGATTAAATTATGGCGAAATGAGGAAGGAATTGCGGTTATGGGGATTATGGATTTCCTCCTGGAGCCAAATAGTTTGGAACTGTAATTTGCAAATTAAATGACGCCTTTTGATGTTAAAACGTTCCTCATTTACGGGCGTACGGTTTGAAGTAGATCATCGTGATGAGCTTGGACAGTTTATCTTAACCGGATCCTCGGTTCCGGTTTCTTATGAGCATATTCATCATACTGGAACAGGCCGATTTTCATGGTTGCTAATGCGTCCGATGAGTTTATATGAGTCGCTGGATTCAACTGGGGAAGTCAGCCTGAAAGAACTTTTTGAAACACCAGAACAAATTGATGGGGAGAACGCTCTTGACTTGAGACGGCTGGCCTTTCTTGTATGTCGTGGAGGCTGGCCAAGAGCCACTGATTTAGAAGGTGAAGTTGCTTTAGAACAGGCATTTGACTAATGGAATCCCAATCTCCGTTCTAAAACGGCTATTCGGACTTCGAATACCCGCTATTTTGTTGATCCATCTATTGCGGTGGCTGCATTGGGACTTGGTCCGCAGGATCTGATTGATGATTTGAATATTTTTGGGCTATTATTTGAAACAATGTGCATCCGCGACTTAAGGGTATTTGCTGATGTATTGAATGGAGATGTGTATCACTTCCGTGATAAAACAGACTTGGAATGTGATGCGGTAATTCATTTAAGAAATGGATTTTATGGCTTGATTGAGATAAAGCTTGGCGGAGACAGATTGATTGAAGAAGGTGCGGAAAATCTTAAGAAATTGAGAGATAAAATTGACACGACTAAAATGAAAGTTCCTGCCTTTTTAATGGTACCTGAATCAGTGAAACTCAATTGCTTTGAACGCTGACAACTGCATATTTAATC
>CAJTVL010000026.1 GCA_910579425.1 uncultured Lachnospiraceae bacterium
CCTTTTTCTTTATTTTACCATGAAAAAGAGGCCATGAACAAATGTTTTGTATACTTTTTATTTTTCAAACACACTCCGGAAGTAATGGATATATCAACGTATACATGATATAATTTTAAATAGTTAAAATTGTTTTGGCAAACCAACAATCAAGGAAGAAAAATATGCGCGTTTGTATTATGACGTTAGGTTCCCGCGGTGATGTGCAGCCTTATGTTGCATTAGGAAAAGAATTAATTAAAAAAGGGCACTCTGCCATAATTTGTACTGGTGGAAGTTTCAAACAGTTTGTTGAAGAAAATGGTGTGGAATTTAAAGAAACCGCAAGCGATCTTATGGCAATTGCTGCAACACCGGAAGGAAAAGCAATTCTCGAACACCCTTTGAAAAATTTCAGGCTTGCACTCCGTTATTCTAAATATGTAATCAATCCTGCCTATAGGAAAACGCTGGATGATTTTTATGATGCTGCAAAAGGTGCGGATATTATTATTTATCATCCAAAAGCATTAGGAGCCGTTGATATTGCAGTAGACCTTGGCATTGCCTGTGTGAGCATGCCTCCGGTTCCGATTACATTCCCTGTGGGTGAATTTGCTAATCTTGCAGTTACGCACAAAAACCTCGGTCCTGTATTAAACAAACTTACATATAAAGTGAATGAAAAGGCGGAATCATCTCAAATAAATGAAATCAATGATTTCAGGGAAAAAACACTTGGTCTGCGGAAGCGGAAAGCCGGAATCTATTCCTATACCGATGGGCAAAACAAAATACCTGTCATATATCCAATAAGCCCCAGACTTTTTCCAGATGTAACAAGCTGGAACAGACAGGTTTTCTTGTCCGGATTTCTATATTTGGAAACAAATGAAACACTTTCTGATGAACTGAAAAAATTTTTAGAAGACGGTAAAAAGCCTATTGTTGTAACTTTCAGCAGTATGCCTCTTTCCGAACCTGAGAAATTTATGCATAAATTGGTGCAGGCACTCAAGGCAGCTGATGAAAGAGCTGTTATTCTGACAGGAAACAGCGGAATTACCGGAAATAGCAGTAAAGATTGCTTTTTCACAGAATCCTGCCCACATTTATCACTCTTTCAATATGCAACTGGAGTCGTTCATCATGGTGGGGCCGGAACAATGGCCGCAGCATTAAAATCAGGAATTCCCCAGCAGATTATCCCATTTTCAGTAGACCAGCCTTTTTGGGCAGATCGGTTATACAAGCTGGGATATGGTCTTAAACCATTAAAAGAAAAGAATCTTTCTACAGATGATCTGGTGAACTCCTTTAAAATGATGGATGATTTTGTAATACAGACAAAAGCTAAAGAGATTGGTGAGAAAATCAATGTTGAAAAGGGAAACGAAAGAATTGTGGAATATTTGGAGCATTTAAGATTCAGTAGAATTTATCCTAAAGAGTCATATGATAAGGGATAGGATCACCGACAGGAGCAGGAACACTAGGCTAGTGGCAAAGCCAAGGTTCACTATGATTTCTGCTTGCCACAAGCCACTGCGCTATCTCAAGGCGGATCAGCATACGGAACATTGCTTCCTGACGGAACTCGCTCTTTACATCTACGCTCTCCGCACAGAAGCCTATCACGAAGAACAGCACCACAAGCCCACTGCCCACGCCTGCGAACAAGGACTGCCACAGAAAATAGAGCGTATAGACTTTTTCTATACGCTCTTTTTTCTCCTGTTTCCTTGTATCGTTTTACGCCCACACATCTTCGTGAGAAAACAACTCTCCTCTTTCGATTTCCTGTCTGGCTTCCCTGATCGCTTCCACTTCATCCGGCGTTGCCGCATCCTCCTCCACAAATTTTAAAAGAATCCGGCAGACTGTATCAATCTCTTTTTCGTCTACAATTTCAACCAGACCACGCAACGTATCTCTGCTCACAAAAACCACCTCCTACAATCCTTTATACGCTTCGCCTCTAGGCAGTACAGCATCAATTATAATTATATCATGCTCCATCTGGTAGATAACCCGGTAATCACCAATCCGGAGCCGATATAAATTTGAGTAGCCCTGCAACTTTTTAATATCTCCAAACGGAATTTTTTCAATTCCGTCTTTTACCCTGTCTTTTACTCTTATATCCAGGGACTTGATGCTTTTCCTTGCCTTTTTGGTGTAAATGATGTTCGGCATTTTGGGTTCCCACTTTCGATAACTATACTTTAGCGTGCGAATGTGCCTTGCGTCAAGCAGTATTTTTTCAATTAACATTTTATTCACAAAAGGCCCAGGAATCCCATTCCCAAGCCTTTTTATATATTTCCGCCTGTTTACAAATGTACGAAAACGGTGTTAATAGATAAACATTGCATCCCCAAACGAAAAGAACCTGTATCTTTCTTCCACGGCCTCCCCATAAGCCCTAAGCACCTTTTCCCTTCCGGCTAAAGCGCTGACCAGCATCACAAGGGTAGATTCCGGCAGATGGAAATTGGTGATCAGGGCATCCAGCACCTTAAAGCGATAGCCCGGATAAATAAAAATCTCTGTATCGCCGCTGCATTCCCTGAGGGTGCCGTCCTCCTCTGCCGCGCTCTCTAAGCTGCGGCAGCTTGTGGTTCCGACACAAATCACTCTCCCGCCGTTTTTCCTGGTGCGGTTAATCACTTCTGCCGCCTCCTTTGTGATCTGATAGGTTTCAGAATGCATGTGGTGCTCCGTAATCCGCTCTGCCTTTACCGGCCGGAACGTGCCCAGCCCTACATGGAGAGTCACATAAGCCAGATTCACACCCCTTTGGGCTATTTCATCCAGTAAATCCCGGGTAAAATGAAGTCCCGCGGTGGGAGCCGCCGCCGAGCCGTCATATTTGGCATAAACAGTCTGATAACGGTTCTTATCCTCCAGCTTATGCGTGATATAAGGAGGAAGAGGCATTTCTCCAAGGCGGTCTAACACCTCCTCAAAAATTCCTTCATATTGAAAGCGGATCAGCCGGTTTCCCTCCTCCACAATTTCAAGAACCTCTCCTCTTAAAAGACCCTCTCCAAAGCTGAGCTTTACCCCCGGCCTGACTTTTTTGCCGGGTCTTACCAGGGTTTCCCACACGTCCTTCTCCTTTCGCTTAAGAAGAAGCACCTCTATGGCGGCCCCTGTCTCCTCCCGGATACCGTGAAGCCTTGCGGGGATTACCCTGGTGTCGTTAAGCACCAGGCAATCTCCCGGGTTTAAGTAGTTTATGATATTCCGAAACTGCTCATGCTTTATCTCTCCCGTATTTTTATCAAGGACGAGCAGACGGGAAGCACTTCTGTCCGTTAATGGATCCTGTGCTATTAACTCCGGCGGCAGATCAAAATAGAAATCTGAAGTTTTCAGCATTTCGCCGTTCATTATATATCCGCTTTCTTTAAAAATACTTCATAGCCTCTCTTTGCTTCATACACATCCGCTTTGCTGGTAGCCTCCCATGGAGCGTGCATGTTAAGCACTGCCACACCGCTGTCAATCACATTCATGCCGTACAGGGCCAGTATGTAGGCGATCGTACCGCCGCCGCCAAGATCCACTCTTCCCAGCTCCGCAGTCTGAAAATTAATCTTTCCCTCGTCAAAAATCTGACGGATATGTGCAATATATTCGGCGTTTGCGTCATTGGAGCCCGACTTTCCGCGGGAGCCGGTAAATTTGTTAAATACCATGCCGCCTCCCAGATACGCCACGTTCTTCTTGTCAAAGCTGGCGGCATAGGTGGGATCAAAAGCGCTGCTCACATCGGAGGAGAGCATACAGGAAGCGGCAAGACATCTTCTCACATTCAGCTCCGAATATTCTCCTGCCAGATTCATCACCTCAGCCACTGCGTTTTCAAAAAATCTTGACTGCATACCGGTCGCGCCCACGCTTCCTACCTCTTCCTTGTCCACTAAGAGGCAGCAGGCGGTCCGCTGCGTTTCCTCCACATCCAGCATGGCTTTTAAGGAGGTGAAGGCGCATACCCTGTCGTCCTGTCCATAGGCAAGGATCATACTGCGGTCGAACCCGGCCTCTCTGGCTTTTCCGGCAGGCACCACCTCAAGCTCTGCGGAAAGGAAATCCTCTTCCTCCACATCATAGGTGTTTTTAAGGATTTCAAGGATGCCCTTTTTCACTGCCTCCTTGGCACCTTTTTTCTTCTTCTTTTTGTCGCTCTCGGGCTTCTCTTCCTCTTCCTTGCCGAAGATAAAGGGCTTATTTCCCACAATAATATCCAGGGCTTCCCCTTCAATTACTTTGGACGCCTTCTTTTCTAACTGCTCCTGGGCCAGATGAATCAGAAGGTCAGATACAAAGAATACCGGATCATCTTCATTTTCCCCTACGTTCACCTCTACCGTAGTGCCGTCCTTCTTTACGATCACTCCGTGAAGGGCAAGAGGAATCGCCACCCACTGATATTTCTTTACGCCGCCGTAATAATGGGTATCCAGATAGGCAAAGCCTCCGTCCTCATAAAAAGGCTTCTGCTTTATATCCAGTCTCGGGGAATCAATATGCGCTCCGAGAATGTTCATTCCCTCGCTCATGGGCCGCTCTCCGATGCGGAACATGGCTACGGATTTATTCATGCACACGCTGTACACCTTATCTCCCTTTTTCAGGCTTTTGCCCTCCCTGATCAGGGTGTTCAAATCACGGTATCCCTTCTGCTCTGCCGCATTGACAATGGCGTCCACGCATTCCCGCTCTGTCTTGCCCTCATCCAGGAAATTCCGGTACTCACAGGCAAGCTCATCCAAAGCCTGTAGCTGCTTTTCATTGTAAGTCTCCCAGGTATTTTTCTGCTCCATAATCTTTTCTCCTTTTTAGCTCCTGATATAGAAAACGCCATAAAATCTTATTATGACGTTTTCGGTTACCTTCATCATACCCTATTTACCCGCGCAATTCAATTCCCAAACGCGCAAGTCCCTTCAATATTTTTTCTTGCCGATAAAAAACTGGAAAGCCGGCTTAAAATAACGGTTAATATAGGCCCCTGCCAAAATAATATACATGGCGGCATAAAGCCAAAGCATTAAAATAATGATGGTGGTCAGATTTCCATACATGTTGAAGCCGTTAAATTCATCCACGTAAATGGAAAAGGCCCAGGTCATCACACTCCAGCCCACAGCGGCAAAAACCGCTCCCGGAAGCTGCATTTTAAACCCCTGCCTTGCCCCCGGCACATAGGCATACATCAGAGCGATTACCACGGTGAGCACCGCCCACACAAACAGCGTCCTGAAGTGCAGCAGCACGTCAAAGAGGTAGGAGGTCTGGGGAATAAAGCCTTCGATCAGGCCGATCAGAGACTTGCCGAACACCATAATAAACAGGGATAGCAAAACCGCAATCAACATCAAAACCGTGTACAGGCTGGCCACCATCCGAAGCACGAAATAATTTCTGTTTTCCTCCACGTCGTTGATGGAGTTAAGCCCCCTCATCAACGCCAAAATCCCTTTTCCGGCAGACCACAGCGTACCGATGGCAGTAACGGAAATGATTCCGATGGACTTATCATAGACATCCGAAATAATGCTGACCAGTAAGGCGTCCATGGCATCCGGGGAAATTTCTCTGGCCAGATACATCAAATTTGCCTTGGTCAGGGGGGTATAGGGTAAAATGGAGCACAAAAGCATCAGCGCCGGGATCAGTGATAAAAACAGGAAAAAAGCCGTACTGGCGGCAAACACGCTGATATTACGCCTTGCCATATGTTTCCCAAAGTCATATCCGATAAACAATAGCCTCTTAAGCATTTTCAATCCTTTTCCTTTAATAAATTTTGAAGGGCTCACAGTCCTGATAATAAAAGGAAAGAATGGCCTGATAATCTTTTCCTTCCAGCCCCATGGCCTTTGCCCCATTCTGGGACATGCCCACGCCGTGGCCGTAGCCGCCGCCCACAATATTATATCCTACCACAGTTTTGCCGGATTTGACAGTGTCAATTATCATATAAGCGCTTGGAAGCAGGGATGAGGTGAGGGGAACGTCCTTCTGGCCCACAGCCTCACCCCCCTGATTCAGAATATATCTGATATTGTATTCGGTAATTACTTTATAGATCCCCTCATCTGTCTCAATCAAAAGCTCATCCATAACGCCGCCCGCCCTGCGCTTTATACAGAGGATGTCATATACCTTTTGGAACTTTTCAGGTTCCTTTTCCTCAAAAAGGGCATCCTCATCATCCGGGCTTTTGTCCCCGGTAAAGGTAAGGATTTTGGAGGGCCCTGCCTGATACCGCTCTTTTAACTTTTTTGATAAAAGGGAGACGTCAAGCTCCTGGGCCTGGTAATGCCAGCGAAACCATGTTTCGTCCTTTTCGTAGGCGTTTTCATCCGTCTTTGAGATATAGTCTCTGAAATTTTCCTCCTGCGTCAGATCGGAAATCTCCTTATTTTCCTTATCCTCTCCGGAAATATAGACAGAATCCAGGTATGGAAATTCCTCCGCCCTCTCCGCCCCCCAGACTCCTGCGTCTGCGCCAAATCCGCAGGAGGTGGAATAATAATAGGTGCTCACAGGCGCATTCTCATACATAAGCAGGATACCGGCCGTCTCCTTTACCGCCTTGGTGGAGTTTACATTTTCTTCTTTATTATTATATACCTGATAGTTTTCACTGTCGTCCACATGAGCGCCGATGTCTTCATACCCCGGATGCATTAAATAGCGGTAACTGTAGGTTCTGGCACAGACCGCCTGGGCCTTCAGGGCCTCTAAGGGATAATGGGCGGGCATTTCGCTGGCAACCACCGAATAAAGGTATTCCTCCAGCAAAACCTCATTGATCAGAACCAGCCCTTCCCCGGTCTGCACAATCTCCATTTTACCCCGGTACTGCGCGTTTCCCTGATTTCGCCTGCCGGAAAGCACCCGGATCTTTCCTGATGCGGCAACCGGAGAAAGACTGACCCTCTCCCCGGAAAGATATTTTCCTCCGGCCTCTATTACCACTTCCTCCCCGGCGGCGATAGTCTCCTGTTTTCTGTCGTCATAATTCCCGTAAGACAGGATTAAATCCTCCTGTGAGGAAAATGCAAGCTTGTCATGATACAGACTGCCAAAGTCATCGCTCTTTATGGCAACCCGTATATTCTCCATGGATTCCTTCCGGGTAATCAGAAAAGCGCATACCTTCCCTTCCTCCAGCACAAAATCGGCAAAGTCATAGCCGATTGCCAGCTCGCCGGCATCGGCAATACGCAGCTCTTCATAAAGCTGATAGCCTATACAGGAATCATCCACAGGAATGCTTCCATAGCCCTCCACCTCCACCTGTTCCCGGGTTATTCCCAGAAGCTTTCCGCCGATCCGTTCCCTTTTCACCGAAATATCCGAAAGCTTTCCGTCACGGAAGGAAATGTCCCCGATCTGCTCCCGCATCAAAGAGGCGTCCTCTGCCTCTGCAGTCTGCTCCGCCCAAACCTCATATCCGTCATAAAAAAACTGAAGGCCCCTTTCGTCCGCCTCCATAATCCACACATTGGAAAGAGCGCTTTCGTCAGAGGTAAGCGCAACCAGGGTAAGCAGATTGTTTTCTCTCACATAGGCCCTGGCCGTTATAAATTTCAGATCAGCAAAATCCCCGGAAATATAGCCGTAAACCTTACCGCTTAAATCGAGAAGATGGCGCTCTCCTATGACTTCCGTTCCCACCAGATTTTGATTGCCGCACAAAACAGGGACATCCATGAGCCGAATCACATCTTCAAGTCCATAAAACTTAAGAATCCGGCCAAAGCTGTCATACCAGTCATCCTTCAACAAAAAGAACTCATCCTCATATTCATTTTCATATGTAATATTTTTTAGAAGGCCGTCTTCCCCGCCCTGCCCAGCCCGGCTTTCATCGCCGTCCTTTTTAAGCAGTAAGTCCAGCAGGCCGATGTAAGCCTCATAGGAAACATATTGAGCCGGCCCGCTCTCCGATTGCGGGAAATATTGGTTTTGGAAGGCTTTCAGTTCCCCCTCCAAAACCGTCTCCCGGCCGGAATCATCAAGAGCCTTTCCCAGCTCCCCGGCTAAAATCATTACATCCTCTGCCCTGACCAGCTCCCCCTGGGGCTGTGTGAGATGCTTTTGCAGCACTTTTTCATCTGTATAAATCAGCCAGATAAACAATAAGGATAATACGGCTGTCAAAATAAGTTTAAACAGGATCCGTGCTCTTTTTTGCATGAAACTATGTGCCTTTCTGAGTTCTATTCCCAAACAACGGATGCCAGGCTCCGCCGGACATCCGTTGTTAAGAAAAAGCAGCCTTAAATCAGGCTGCTTTTTCTTCTGTTGGCCCAAAATGCCGGTTCTTGTCTTTTGACTCCTAGCCTTAAGCTAGGTGGGTGACCGCAGTCAGAACTTTTGCCTTCCTCTGCAATCCTCTTTCGAGTGGGGGCTTGGCAGCCATTCGACGATATAGGAATCCCGTTTAAAGTAACTGTAGGTTCAAAACAACAAGAGTTGTCGCACATTTCAGGTTAATCTTATTATATCCAATTCAAAGAAAAAATACAACTATAAAATGCGGGTAAATTATACCCGCATTTTATAATCACGCTGCGTGCCTTTTGGGCACCTATATTCACAAGTCCGCGATGCGAAACTTACAAACGAACGCAGTTCGCTTTTTACAGAGCATCAACCAGCTTCTGAACGGCTGCAAGCGCCTCGTCAGGAAGTTTATCATAACCTTCCTTCTTCTCGGCAAAGCCCTTAACCGCATCTACACGGTTCTGCATAGCGTTCTTAAGTGCGGCCTTGTATTCAGGATCGTTTAAGTCAGGCTTGAAGTCAGCCGTCTTGCCGTCCCAGTCATACATGATCTCTACGTCGTCAAAGTTGCCCCACTTCTCGAATTTGGCCTTTCCTTCCACGATAGTCTCAAGAATACCAAGAGTATCGGCGGGTTTCACCTTTGTGCCCATGAAATCACCGGTATTTACAATATAGCAGGCAACGTTCTTCTCTTCTACCAGCTTCTTGAACTTCTCATAGTCATTTACCAGAGGATAAGTTCTGAAAGGATTCGCATAAGGAACGATACGAAGAGCGTTCATATCCGTACCGGCTGCCACACGCTCAGCAGTGGAGGTCTTGGTTGCAAGAGTAGCGCCCATTACAGATGCCAGAGCAGCACCGTCCAGCTTCACTACAGGAGGGATGGTAGGATCCTTCATGATCCAGAAAATCGCGTTAACAGGAGCGTCAATCTTATCTACACGGTTCGGGCTCCAGAGTTTGGACTTGATGGCACGTCCGTTACCGTTTCTGATGTCCTCGGTTACAAGCTGAATCTTGCCGTTCTCGTCAAGAGTTGCAGAGCAGTTCTGAGCGGCCAGCAGATATTCATTATCAGCACATCCTGTAGGATAATCTGCAGTCTTGTCAAAATAGGTAGGCTCAAGAGCTACGGAAGCACAGGTATCCGTGTTGATGATGAAAGCATCGTCATGAAGTACGGTGATGGGGTATTTCCCGCCGTGCTTTGCATGCGTCAAAGTAGACTTACCGGATCCTGACAGACCATAAACGGATGCTACGAACTTGTTTCCGTTGGGAAGGGTGTATTCCTTCTGTCCGCCGTGGCATGCCGCATAACCGTTTCTGTTGGCAAGAGCCCATGCCATGGTAAGAGTTCCCTTCTTGTGCTCGCCGAAGTATTTCATACCAAGGATAGCTGCACAGTTCTGGTTGGTATCAAAATAGCAAAGGGTTAAAGGATCGCTCAGGCAGCTATAATCAACGTCGGGAGCTTCCTCGGGAGCCCACTGGGGATCGGAGAAGATATAAATATCAGGCTCCTTTCCGTCGCCAACGGGTTTGGATTTCTTATACATCTTAACGTACTCGTCAGACATATACTGGAAGTTGATCATCCAGTTGTAAAGGAGGTTCTCTTCCCCTTCAGGAATAAGCAGATGGGCTTTTGCCATAAATTCGGGATCAAGCCCTACGAAACACTCTGCATGATACAGAGTTTTCCAGCGGGTCTTGTAGATGGCATCCATAACCACCTTGTCAAGCTTTGTCTCGTCAACGCCCGGCTCGCCTTTGATCCGGCGGGCAGCGGCATAACGTCCTGTTACGGCGCCGTCATTAAACAGAAGCACCTTTGCGTCTTTCTCAAGACCGAAGGTATCGCCATCCTTAACAGGCATGTCTGTCACGATGGTTCCGGGTGAATTCTTGGCTAACTCATAAGCTTCTTTTAAAGTGTTTACCTTCACTACGTTGTTTCCGTAAAAAGCGGCTTCGATAATGGAACGGGTTTTGGAAAAACCAACCTTACCTTTGCCGATCTCGGAAATGGGATAATACGCTTTTGTTGACATATTATTCGTCCTCCTTAAATTGTTGTATATTTTCCAGAAGCCGTCCTGCCATACAAAAAACGCCGGTTTTTTGCACAAAGCACGACAACTTCTTTTGTACGTGGAATGGGCATAGCATTGCCACATTGATAGTATTATCTCAAACATGGTTTTAAAAGTCAATATTTACCGGATGCATTTTTTTAAAGTTTTCTATTTATTGGTAAATTGTTTCTTTTTTCTAAACAATTTGTAAACAGTTTGATTTTTGCTTGTTGAAAAGGGATTTTCATGCTAAAATGGTTTTGTTAACTTTTTTCTGAAATGTTCTTTCATTTCTTGTATTTAACTGACAATATCCGTATTGTTCTTGTTAACATTATACACATTGTCCCCGGTTAACAATTCATATATGAATTCATAAATATTCAAGAGAAAGGAGTTATTGAATGGATTATAATGTTTTTTCCGAAGTTACACCTGATATTATCCGCCTTGCAAAGATGAGCGAAAAGGCGGACATTATTGATTCCGAACTTTTTACCAAATATGATGTAAAAAGGGGCCTGCGGGACTTAAACGGCAAAGGAGTTTTGGCGGGCCTTACCAATGTATCGGATGTGCGCGCCAAGAAGATTGTGGACGGCGTAGAGGTTCCGGAGCATGGACGATTGTTCTACCGGGGCTATGATGTGAAGGATCTGGTGAACGGATTTACGAGGGATAACCGCTTCGGTTTTGAGGAAATTACCTATCTTCTCCTGTTTGACCAGCTTCCGGATGCCCGGGAGCTTGCGAAATTCCGGGAGCTGCTTTCCGGCTACCGCTCCCTCCCCACAAGCTTTGTGCGGGACATTATTATGAAGGCCCCCAGCAGCGATATGATGAATACTCTGGCCCGCAGCGTGCTCACCCTCTATTCCTATGACGACCGGGCGGACGATGTTTCCCTGCCCAACGTTTTGAGACAGTGCCTGCAGCTCATCAGTATGTTTCCCCTTCTGTCCATTTACGGGTATCAGGCCTACTGCCATTACCATGACGGCAAGAGCCTTTTCATCCACCAGCCTAAGCCCGAGCTTTCCGCTGCGGAAAATATTCTGCGCATCCTGCGTCCGGATAAGTCCTACACTCCATTAGAGGCAAAGCTTCTGGATGTTGCGCTGGTATTACATATGGAGCACGGCGGAGGAAATAACTCCACCTTTACCACCCATGTGGTGACCTCCTCTCTCACCGACACCTACTCCGTCATTGCGGCCGCCATCGGCTCTCTGAAGGGCCCACGTCACGGCGGCGCGAACATTAAGGTGGTTCAGATGTTCGAGGAAATGAAGCAGGAGGTTAAGGATTGGACCGATGAAGAGGAGGTGGCCTCTTACCTGAGAAAGCTTCTCCACAAGGAAGCCTTTGACCATGCAGGGCTGATCTACGGGGTAGGCCATGCAATTTATTCCAAATCCGATCCCCGTGCCGTCATTTTTAAGACCTTCGTGGAAAAGCTTTCGGTGGAAAAGGGCCTGGAAAAGGAATTTGCCCTCTATTCCCTGGTAGAGCGGCTTGCCCCTCAGGTGATCGCCGGCGAAAGGCAGATGTACAAGGGTGTCAGCATTAATGTGGACTTCTACTCCGGCTTTGTTTATCATATGCTGGGCCTTCCCATGGAGCTTTACACCCCCATTTTTGCCATGGCGCGTATCTCCGGCTGGAGCGCCCACCGCATGGAAGAGCTGGCCAATAACGGGAAGATCATCCGCCCGGCTTACAAACCCATCTGTCCTGACCGCGCCTATGTGGATATTGAAAACCGGCATCATTAGACCGGACAGAGAAGGATGCAGTAAAAACCGCTTTCCGGGAAAGAAAGCGGTTTTCTTAAGCATAAAAATGTCCGGTGAAGCACGGCATCCGCTGTCTGAAATACAGGGATAACCGAATCGGCAGGCTACAGCCCAAGGATTTCTCTCACGGTCTGCTTCATCTCATTCTTTTCGCATACCCGGGTATGTAAGATCGGAGCCGTACGGATCTCCTCCACAGCCATTGGGAGCCTTACGCCTGAGCGCTGCGAAAGCATATCCGCCAGCGCGAAATCTTCCTCCCGGTGATCCTTTGAGTCAATGGCATTCATAACGCTTCTGGTAAACTTGTAAGGGCTTGCCGTTGAAACAATTACGGTCTTGGTTCCGTCCTTTGTTTCCTTCCGGTATTTCTCATAGACGCAGCGGGCCACGCCGGTATGGGGGTCAATCACGTATCCCGTCCTGTCGAATAAGCTGCGGATGCTCTGTGCGGTTTCTTCCTCGCCGGCATAATTTCCATAAAAATCTGTGAGCTTTTCTCTCATAGAATCTGTGATGGTATAGGAACCGTTTCCGGACAGCAGATCCATCAGCTCCTTATTTTTGCCGGAATCGTTTCCTGCAATCAGATAGATCAGCCTTTCCAGGTTGCTTGAGATTAAAATATCCATGGACGGGGAAGAGGTAAGCACAAATTCCCTGTTTTTGTCATAGGTCCCGGAACGGAAGAAATCATAGAGCACCTTATTTTCGTTGGAGGCACAGATCAGCCTGTGAATGGGAAGACCCATCTGTTTCGCGTAAAAAGCGGCAAGAATATTGCCGAAGTTCCCGGTGGGAACCACCACGTTAATCTTTTCTCCGCTCTCGATCTGCTTCTTTTTCAGCAGCTGTGCATAGGCATACACATAATAAACGATCTGTGGGACAAGACGGCCGATATTGATGGAGTTTGCCGAGGAAAACCGGAATCCCTTTTCCTGCATCTCTTTTTCAAGGCCTTTGTCCCCGAAAAGATTTTTAACTCCTGTCTGGGCGTCGTCAAAATTGCCGTGGATTCCTACCACATATGTATTCTTTCCCTTTTGCGTCACCATCTGCTTTTCCTGGATGGGGCTTACGCCGTTTTTGGGATAAAAAACAATGATACGCGTGCCATCTGCATCTGCGAAACCGGAAAGGGCCGCCTTGCCGGTATCCCCTGAGGTTGCGGTGAGTATCACAATTTCATTGGTCACATGATTTTTCCTGGCCGCAGTGGTGAGCAGATGCGGCAGAATAGACAGGGCCATGTCCTTAAAGGCTATGGTTGCCCCATGGAAAAGCTCCAGATAGTAAGCGTCATCTGCCTGCCTCAGCGGCGCAATTTCCTTCGTGTCAAATTTATCGTCATAGGCCTTAAAAATACAGGCTTTCAGTTCTTCCTCCGTAAAGTCTGTAAGATAGAGCTTCATCACCTCGTAGGCCGTCTGGGCATAAGTCATCTCCTTCAGTTCCTCAAAGGATTGATCCAAAGCCGGAATCCGCTCCGGCACAAAAAGCCCTCCCTCCTCAGAGAGCCCTTTTAAGATCGCCTGGGATGCCGTCACTTTCTGATCCTTACTTCTTGTACTGTTATATAAAATTTCCATTCTACAGCCCTGCTCCTTTCAAAGCCCGGAAGCGCTGCCATCGGCGCAAATTTCCGGTTCCCAAATTTTCAACCCATTTTATCATAAAATATACAGCTTTACAATGAAAAGAGTCAGGGGTTTTTAAAGAATTCATGTCCGCCGTGTTCAAACAATCTGGTAAGGGATGTGTCAAACCATCTGAGTTTTTCCGGATCCGCACTTTTTCTGGAGACAAAATAAAGGGCTCCCTGGGTGTAATCCTCTCCTTTGAGAACCTTTTCCACCGCTTCAATGGTTTCCTGGCTGGCCTTTGTTTTCTGGTAAGTCCCGATTGCAACAGGCGAAAACTGATATACTCCGCCTTTTTGCTGTAATACCACCTCCGTAACCGAATTGGGGAACCTGCGGCTGTTCACTCTGTTGATCACCACCCCGGCTACCAGCATTTTTCCCATTTCATCTTCGTTGCCGGCCTCGGCCTGTACGATTTTCAGCAAGGCTTCATAATCTTCCACGGACAAATCGTACTTGTACTCTTTTTCCATAACAGAATAATCTACGATCCTCTGCCCGGATGCCGCCCGCTTGGGGATGCCGAAAAACCTGTCCACCTTAGGAAACAGGGAACTCTCCTCCAGAGTTGTCTTAAAGGCAGGAGCTGCTGAAACTCTGTTTATTTGAACTTCTTTTACACAAAACCATCCTGAGAGAAATATCATATTACATAAAAACATCTGCATTATAAATTTTTTATACATGCTTAATACACGTCCTTTCTTTACTCAAAAGTGGAACAATTTTGTAATAGTTCTTTAATATTTTATACAGTTACTGCCAAAAATATTTCTAAAATTTACAATTTGGGGGAATTTCTTTCAAATTTAACAGCAAACGCCATGGATTTTAAAAAAGAAAAACCGCAGGTTATTACCTGCGGTTGTAATCTACAAAGCTGATGATATAAGCGGTTTCGTTTTCCACGCCCGCAATCTTCTGACGACCGGAGTATTTCCACATTTTGAATTGATAGGGGTAATCCGGTATGGGGGACTGATCGTTCAACAAAACATCGTATTGGGTGAGAAGCTTTTCAGGTTCAATTTCTCCTAAAAGCCAGTTCTTATTCCCGTAAATGAGGGTATCATATCCCTCTTTTTCCAGCGCGGATAAAAACGCCTCCGCCGCCTCTGTTTTTTCTTTTGCACCGAGAATTTCAATCCGGGACGTATCATTGACAATATATTCCATGTCATAGACCACCGGATAACTGATTTTGTAGGGAAGAAGGTTATCTGCCACAAACTTTGCTTCCTCCCGGGCCTCTTCCTGCGTTACTGCCTGGGAGAAAAAGGAGACGCCCACATCCAGGCCTGCGCTCTGGGCATTGGTTATATTTGCGGTAAAATTATCATCCAGGGTGAGCAGGCCGGTTTCGTACCCTCTGCTCCCCAGACGCAGCAGGACAAATTCAACGCCGCCATTTTTTAATTTTTCAAAATCCACCTCTCCGCTGTCCTTGGAAAGCTCGACTCCCAGGCGGGAACTTTTTTCCCCGTCCTGATAATATTCCATTTTTCCCGCAGTAATCTTTATCTTGGTAAAATCATAGGTATAGAGCGGGATTTTTTTGGAAATTTCCTTCCACTCCTGGGTACCGTCCTTTAAGGTCACCTGGACATGCTCCCCGTCAGCGGCCAGTTCCTCGTCGGTGGGCTCATGGGAGGGCGTGGGGCTCGGGCTTGCGGTGGGAGCGGCAGTCACAGAGGGAATATCATCCTCATACATATTCCAAAAATCCAAATCCTCCGAGCGGAGCCGGTGCTCTCTGTAAAGAGCCTCAATATCCTCCTGCCCTTCGGCAAATTCCAGCTCGGCTTCGGCGGAGGGGGTCGGCGACGCCTGTACAATCCGGTCCCCCGGCTGTCTGCGTCCTCTTCGTCCGGTATTGCTTATAAAAACAACGGCAAGGATCACCAGGATCAGGATCGATACCACCACGATGGTATAAGTGACCGGTGATCTCGAGCCTCTCTCTTCGTATTCGTCAGGTAAACGCATGAAGTTCCTCTCTTTCTCTTTTCATTTTATCCTCAAAACTATATAATAGCTTACAGCAAACGTGTCCTGCGGGCAAATATATTCCGCAAACGGACGTGTTTCGAAAACGGAGATGTTCCGCGAGCGGAGATGTTCCGTGAGCGGAGATGTTCCGCTTATTATACACGAAACCGCTTCTATTTACAACCTGAATCATGGAGGTGCTATGAACCGCTCTTTTTCAAAAATCAGTTTATTGTATCTTTTCACAGCTATGCTTCTCTTTACCGGATGCAGCCGCATAGGCATTTATCCTTCCTCTTCTGAAGCCACGGGCTTCTATTTTGATACGGTGATCTCCGTCAGAATTTATGGGGAAGATTCGCAAAAGCTTCTGGACGGATGTATGGAACTTGCCCGGCATTATGAACAATTGCTCAGCGCAACCCGGGAGGGGAGCGATATCTGGAACATCAATCACAGTGGCGGCTCCTGGGTAAATGTAGACCAGGATACCTTATCCGTGCTGGAGCTTGCCCTTGACTTTGCGCAGTTCTCCGAAGGGGCAGTGGATCCCACCATAGGCGGCCTGTCCCGGCTCTGGAATTTCGGCTCGGAAAATCAGGGGATTATCCCCGAAAAAGCGCAGATCGAGAGGGAGCTTGCCCATGTGGATTATCATGCCGTTGCGTTCCGGGAAGGGCAGGTAATGTTGAAAGACCCCCAGGCCAGGCTTGATCTTGGATTTATCGCCAAAGGCTTTATCGGGGATAAAATGAAGGAATATCTCCTCTCTCAGGGGGTGGACAGTGCTCTGATTAATCTTGGCGGAAATGTGGTGGCTTTGGGAGGCAGGCCGGACGGCTCCGGCTTTCGGGTGGGAATCCGGGATCCCTTTGACAGAGACGGCTCTGCTCTTACCGCATTGGAGATTTCAGATAAAAGCGTGGTATCCTCCGGGAACTACGAGCGTTTTTTTGAAAAAGAGGGCGAATTGTATCATCATATCCTCTCCCCCCAAAGCGGTTATCCCGTCAAAAGCGGCCTTGCTCAGGTGACAATCATCTCTCCCGACTCTGCCAGGGCGGACGCCCTCTCCACCCTTTGTTTCGTCCAGGGCTATGAAAAAGCCGCCTCCCTGCTGGAAAACTACCCTGACCTTCAGGCAATTTTCGTCACGGAAGACGGCGAAATCATTTATGAGAATTTTTAGCTGCCTTAACTGACGCTGATCTTTCCAGCGAGCACCTCTTTATAGTCCTCCAGATTTTTGGCAAGAAGCGAGGGCGTATCCAGCCCGTAAGGGCACTTGCTCTTACACTGGTTGCAGTGCAGGCAGTTTTCGATTTTGTTCATTTTCTCCTGCCACTCTTCCCCTAACCAGTTAGCCGAAGGGGATCTTCTCAAGAGCAGTGACATTCTGGCACAGTTATTGATGGTGATCCCCACCGGACAGGGCATACAATAGCCGCAGCCCCGGCAGAAGTCTCCTGCCAGCTCCGCCTTATCCTTTTCAATGATTTCCCGCAGCTCTTCGGTCATGGCCGGGGGATTTTTGATATAGGATAAAAATTCATCCAGCTCTGCTTCTCTCTGAATTCCCCAGATCGGCAGCACATTGTCAAAGCAGGCGGCGTGGGCGTAAGCGGCGGCAGAATTCGTGATCAGGCCGCCGGAAAGAGCCTTCATGGCGATAAAGCCCATATCGGCTTTTTTGCAGGCCGAAACCAGTTCCTCCTCTTTGGAGGTGGAAAGATAGCTGAAAGGAAACTGAAGGGTTTCATAAAGCCCGCTTTCAATCGCCTCCATGGCAATTCCCAGCTTATGGTTCGTGATGCCGATGTGGCGAATTTTTCCTGCCGCTTTGGCGGCCAGAGCCGCCTCATAAAGTCCGCTTCCATCCCCCGGCCTGGGGCAGAAGGAAGGATTGTGGAACTGGTAAATATCAATGTAGTCTGTGCGGAGCATGGAAAGACTTTTCTCTAAATCCTTTTCCATTCCCTCACCGGTTGCCGCCCCCGACTTGGTGGCAATATAAATTTTGTCCCGCATCCCCTCAAAGGCCAGGCCAAGCTTTTCCTCGCTGTCGCTGTACGCTCTTGCCGTATCAAAAAAGCGGATGCCTCCTTCATAAGCCTTTCTGAGCAGCCTTGCCGCATCCTCCCTGCCCACTCTTTGGACAGGGAGGGCTCCAAAGCCGTTTTTGTTCACGCTAATTTCCGTACTCCCCAATCTTACCTGCACATTGCAGTTCTGCATTTTAACCTCCATTCCTCCGCTCTCAGGCGGCTTTTTGCGCTCACAAGTCTGCAGATCATGTCGCCGCAAACGAAGCGCTCAGCATTAATGAGCTACAATTGATTTTCTGGGACATTTCTCTGCGCAGATTCCGCATCCCTCACATTTCTCATAGTCAATCGTGGCATTGAAATCCGTTACCGTCACTGCCTGCGCCGGGCAGTTCTTCTTACAAAGCTGGCAGCCGATACAGCCCACCGTACAGTCCTTCATCACCACCGGCCCTTTCTCCTTAGAGCTGCATGCCACGATATATTTGGCATCGTAGGGAATCAGGGTAATCAGGTGCTTGGGACAAACCTCCACGCACTTGCCGCAGGCCTTGCAACGCTCCTTATCCACTACCGCAACGCCGTTTACCACATGGATGGCGTCAAAGGGGCAAACCTCCACACAGCTTCCAAAGCCCAAGCAGCCATAGTTACAGCTTTTGGCGCCGCCGTTTGGCACAAAGGACAGCATACGGCAGTCCTTGGCTCCATGATATTCATAGTCTACGGTGGTCTTATCACAGTCCCCCTGGCATTGCACGTAGGCCGTCATTCTCACACTTTCTTCCGCTTCTACGCCACAGATGGCCGCGATGGCCTTCCCCACCGGCTCACCTCCCACAGGGCAGGCGTTTACGGGCGCTTCCCCTTTGGCGATGGCGGCGGCCAGGCCGCTGCATCCGGGAAAACCGCAGCCGCCGCAGTTATTGCCGGGAAGGGCCGCCAGGATGGCTTCCTCCTTTTCATCCACCTGAACCTTGAAGCAGATGGACGCGATGCCCAAAAAAGCACCGATAAACAGTCCCACGCCGCCTACCACAGCCACCGATAGCAAAACTCCTGTTATTTCCATATCTGCACCTCCTACAGCAGTCCTGAGAATCCGCAGAAGGCAATCGCCATAAGTCCTGCCGTTACCAGCACAATGGGCATTCCCTTAAAGGATTCCGGAATATCATTGTATTCCATTTTTTCTCTGATACCGGCCAGAATGATAATGGCTATGGTAAAACCAAGGGCCGTGGCAAAGCCATTCACGATACCGGTTAAAATTCCATAATTCTTCTGCACATTAGTGAGGGCTACTCCAAGCACTGCACAGTTGGTGGTGATCAGCGGAAGATAAACCCCAAGGGCCTGATACAGGGATTTCATAAACTTTTTCAGGAACATCTCCACAAACTGTACCAGCGCCGCGATCACCAGTATAAACACGATGGTCTGCAGATAGGTGAGATCAAAGGGCTGCAGGATATATTTGTAAATAGCGCCTGCCACTGCGGAGGCCAGAGTGATGACAAAAATAACCGCCGTTCCCATGCCTGCCGCCGTTTCCGTCTTTTTGGACACCCCCAGGAAAGGGCAAAGCCCCAGAAACTGACTCAAAACCACGTTGCTGACCAGTGAGGATGAAATAAGTATGATCAATAAATCCTTAACCATTATTTACCTCCTTTTCCTTATCGGACTTTTTGGAAGTTTCCACCGCCAGCCGTCTGCTGCAGCCTGACTCGCCGCAGCTCTGGCAGTCGCTGTTGCAGCCCGACTGTATCTTCGACATATCCCTGCCCCTGCGCTCCCCGGCAAGCTTTATCTTATTCTGGATTGCAGTCAGGCAGGCCAGGACGAAGAAGGCTCCCGGAGCCAGGACGAAGATACTGCAGGGCACATAGCTCTGAGGCATGATATGGAAGCCGAACACCTCTCCCGCCCCTAGCAGTTCCCGGACGGCCCCGATTACGGTCAGCGCAAAGGTAAATCCAAGCCCCATGCCGACTCCGTCAAAGAGAGAAGAGATCACGCCGTTTTTGGAGGCATAGGCTTCTGCCCGGCCAAGGATGATACAGTTGACAACGATCAGGGGAATATATAACCCCAGGGCGCTGTACAGAAAAGGAATAAAGGCTTTGAGCAAAAGCTCTGCCACCGTCACAAAGGACGCTATAATCACGATAAAGGCAGGAATCCTCACCCTGTCCGGTATGATCCTTCGCAGCAGAGAGATAAACAGATTGCTCAGTGCAAGCACCACCATGGTGGTCAGCCCCATTCCAAGTCCGTTCACCGCCGATGTGGTGACGGCCAGTGTGGGGCACATCCCAAGCATCAATACAAAGGTAGGGTTTTCTTTGATCAGCCCGTTTACCAGCCGCTCCATTATGCTATTTTGTTTCATCACCGCCACCTCCTAACTGTGTCTGAAAAAAGAAAAGCCCTCCGTTGACTGCTTTAGTCACCGCTTTTGTGGTGATGGTGGCGCCGCTGATGGCGTCAATCTGATCATCGGAAACAGCGCCGCTTTTTGTATATGTAAAAACGGAAACTTTCTTATTTGAAAACTGAGGCACAAGCACTTCCTCCGCCTTCATGCCAAGGCCTGCCGTCTCGGAAATATTCAGAATGGAAATCCCGTTTAGGGTTCCGTCGTTTGCAATTCCCACGGTAAAGGTAATATCTCCGCCATAGCCTTCATGGGAAGTCACCGTAAGCACATATCCCAGAAGAGTTCCGTCTTTATCCAGCGCTCTCAGTACATTTTCTACGGAAACCCCCTCATATCCTGCCTCCAGCCATGCACTGTCCCCGGACAGGGAATCCAGAGGCAGCTCCTCTGTCAGTTCAAATTCCAGGGCGGAGGGAAACACCTCCGAATAGGCTTTCTTTGCGGCCTTCTCTTCTGCCAATGCAATGGGCTCTTTGGTGATCTGGAACACAAAGCCTAGAATCAATCCGGAAAATAAGGTGATCACCAGCAGAATGGCCGCATCCCTGACCAGCTTTGCTCCCATACCAGCTTCGTTTTTCATGCTCTCTCCCCTCCCTTTCCAAAGGCTCTGGGCATGGTTGCCTTTTCAATCAGCGGAACCAGCAGATTGCCCAGGATAATCGCATAGGAAACTCCCTCTGCGGAAGGACCGAAAATACGGAAAATCCCTGTGAGAATTCCCAGAATGACGCCGTAAACATACTGGCCTTTCTTAGTCACCGGCCTTGTAACGTAATCGGTTGCCATAAAAAAGGCTCCCAGCATAAGTCCTCCGCCTGCCAGATGGGCACTGATAAACACCGGATCTGGCCCGTGTCCGCCAAAGAAGACCAGAAATAATACAAAGGAGACCAGATAGCTTCCGGGTACCTTTAAGTCAATCACCCCCAAAAGAATCAGAAAGCATGCTCCTATCACGATGGCAATCATGGAAGTCTCTCCGATGGTTCCTGCCGTTTTGCCGATCACCATATTCAGAAGATTGATCTCCTCTCCCCCTTTCAGGGCGGCAAGCGGCGTAGCGCCGCAGTAGGCATCGCACTCAAAGTTACACATGATGGAGGTATAGGAAATGAGCAGGAAGCATCTTGCCCCCAGGGCAGGATTCATAAAATTCTGTCCCAGTCCTCCGAAAAGCATTTTCACTACCAAAATGGCAAAAACACCGCCGATCACGCCAATCCACCAGGGGGCTGTTGAGGGCAGGTTCAAGGCCAAAAGAAGCCCTGTCACCACCGCCGAAAAATCCCCCACAGTGACTTTTTTGTGCATGGCAAGTTCATAGAGATATTCCGTAAGCACAGTGGAAGCCACTGTAATCAGTATTAGAATAAGCGCATCCAATCCGAAATTGTAAATACCAAAGCCTGCCGCGGGAAGCAGCGCGATCACCACGGCAAGCATAATATTGCCGGTTGTGACCTTTGACCTGATATGGGGATTGGATGAAACCTTCATCAAATCGCTCATTATTTTTCCTCCTAGTTATTTTAATCAGTAAGCCGGCCCAAAAGCCCCGCGCCATTGTCAGCGGCGCTTTTTTGCAAGCTGCATTTTGCGCATGGACTTGATCATCTGGGTCAGAGGCCGCTTGGCAGGGCAGATAAAGCTGCAGCAGCCGCATTCGCAGCACTCCATACCGTTATTTTTAAGGAAAGCTTCCTCCTCATAATGCTCCGCATAATCCGCCAGCTTCCTGGGCACCACTCTTCCCGGGCAGACCTCCACACATTTACCGCAGTTGATACAGGCGCTGGGCTCCATGGCCGAAACCTCATCCTTAGTCAGGCACAAAAGCGCCGAGGAGGTCTTCGTGGCAGGAACATCCAGATCAAAAATACCAAAGCCCATCATAGGACCGCCGGAAATAATCTTCACTGGCTGCTCCTTAAAGCCGCCGGCTTCCTCCACCAGCTCATGGTAATTGGTGCCGATCCTGACTTTGAAATTCTGGGGCCGGGCAATGGCGTCTCCCGTTACCGTTACAATTCGGTACATTAAGGGCCTTCCGCAGATCACCGCATTGTAAATGGCGATCACCGTATCCACATTGTTGACCACACATCCCGCGTCCGCCGGAAGCATGGAGGAGTGAATCGCGCGTCCCGTAGCGGCGTAAATGAGCTGCCGTTCCGAGCCCTGGGGATATTTTGTTTTCAGGGCCTTGACCGTGATTTTGCTCTCATCCCGGGTCAGCTCCTTGAGTTTGGAGATACAGTCCGGCTTATTGTCCTCCACCGCAAGAATCCCTCTTGCATTTTCAAACAGGCTCAGAGAAACCTTCAGTCCTCCGATCAGTTTTTCCGGCTCCTCCAACATTTTACGGTAATCGGAGGTGAGATACGGCTCACATTCCGCACAGTTTACAATCACATATTCTATTTTTTCAGGATCCTTGGGGGAAAGCTTGACAGCAGTCGGAAACCCTGCGCCTCCCATACCAACGATACCGGCCTCCCGGATCATTTCTATTTTCGCTTCTCTGGTAAGCGATTCAAAGGCAGGCACCTTTGGCCAGTCTACTTCTTCGTACAGGCCGTCATTTTCAATGACGATACTCATAACATTATCGCCTGTCACCACTCTTCTGGGTTCGATCACTTTCACTGTTCCTGAAACGGTCGCATAGATCGGAGCGGATACAAAACCGCCTGCCTGCGCTATTTTCTGTCCTGCAAGAACCCGGTCGCCTTTTTTGACAATGGGCTGCGCCGGAGCGCCGATATGCTGAGACAGAGGAAATACCAGGTCGCCCTTGGGATAGACCTCCTTAATCGGCTTATCCTTGGACAAATCCTTCCCGTCATAGGGATGTATTCCCCCTGCAAATGTTAATCTTGCCACTTAATTCCCTTCTTTCCGTCTGTGATTTGTTACTTTTTTTAATATACTATTTTTTTCCCGGATTGACAACAATACTTTGTCTGTTTTTATCTGATTTCTTCCTTTTATGTAAAATTTTTTCCATTTTCCCGCATTCCGCCGGCCCGGTTTGTTTTCTGAAAATAATTATTTGCTCACCTTTTTCGAATATGGTATAATAGGGATTACATATATTAAATATACGCAAAAGCAATGGGCGGCAGAAGGGGGCTTTGCATGAAACGTCAAAAGCATATACATAGGGACTCCTTTTCCATACTCGTGATTTCACATATCGGGAGGGAGGGAAGACAGTTTCATATTTCACCGTCCAGCGTCCGCTTTCTTTTTTGGGCCTTATTTGTTATCTGCGCCGCTGTTTTGTGGCTTATAATTCAACTCCCTGTAAGTTACAGGCAAAACCAGGATCTTAAGGTTCAGCTTGCTGCCCGTGATGAGGCCATAAGGGCTCTGGAAGAAGAGAAACAGGCTCTGTCCGAAGAAAAACAGGCTCTTGCCAGAGAAAATGAATTTTTGCTGCTGGCAGGCAAAAGCGATACGCCGGCAGAAGCGTCAGCCCCTGCCGGGGATGAGGAAGAAGAATCCGATTCGGATCCCGCAATTCCCCATCTTTCGCCTTCTTCGGAAATGGGAATGCTGATGGCAGCTTATACGGAAGATGCGCCTTATATTTCCATCAATACACACACAGAAAATAATCTCATTGCAGCAGGGGACGGGACGGTCAGCGCAATCACAAACGACGAAACCTACCCGCTGATCATCGAGTTAGAACATGGAAACGGCTACAAGACACGTTATATGTGCCGGCAGATGGCGGAACTGCGGTTGGAAGAAAATACCCGGGTAAAAGCAGGCGATATACTGGCTGTCATTACCTTTGACAATACGCAGTTGGACTATCAGGTCGTCTTTGAGGATGAACCCATAGATCCGCTTAACGTCATAGATGCGAAAGGATAAAAGGAGGAGTATCACAATGATAGGAAAAAACAAAAACACCGGTTCTTCTGTGGAATCACGGACAAAGGTCGGTACACTGATCGGGGAAGGAGCCGTGTTTGACGGCGATTTGAGAGCGCCGGAGACAATCCGTGTAGACGGCACAGTAAACGGCAACTGTACCTGTGAAAAGGAACTGATTATAGGGCCTTCGGGGCAGATCCGGGGTAATATAGCCGCCCAAAACGTAGTCATTTCCGGTGAGGTGACAGGAGATCTCTCTGTTCACGGCAAATTAGAGCTGCTCTCCACCGGCAAGATCGTAGGTGATATTGCCGCTAAATCCCTTGTGATTGACGAGGACGCCTATTTCGACGGCCGCTGCACCATGGTTTCAGGGGCGGGGATTGATTCCGCACACACAGCCATGAACAGGCTGACAGATAAATCTTCAGAGTCAGATACCGCTGAATAAGCTTACAATAAGCTTACAGGAAACGTCATAAAGCTTTATGGCGTTTCCTGTAAATAATCTGTATATCTGACAAGACAAGTTCCGGGAAAGCTTACAGGAGGTACCAATGAAAACAGAAGAGATTATTCTCGGCAATTTTCAGTTAAAATATCCGCTAGAACATCTGGCCCCTTTGGAACAAATTCTGTTTCTGGATATTGAAACCACCGGTTTTATTTCTTCCGAATCCGCCATTTACTTAATAGGGTGCGTATTTTATTCGGAAGGGAATTGGATCATCAGACAGTGGTTTGCCCAGTCCCCCGATGAAGAGCCTGAACTGATCCGTACATTTCTGGCTTTTGCACAAAAGTACAGCTATCTGATCCATTATAACGGCAACAGCTTTGACCTTCCTTTTATCAAACGCAAAGCCAGCCAATATGGGCTGACCTGTAAGTTTAATGAGATGGAGGGTCTGGATATTTACCGCAGAATTGCCCCGTACAAAAATTTCTTAAAGCTTTCCGACTGCAAGCTAAAAACCGTAGAACTCTTTTTAAAGGTGAAGCGGGAGGATACTTTCAGCGGCGGAGAATTGATACGGGTATACCGGGAATTTATTTTTTCCCATGATTATAATCTGTATCACACGCTTCTGCAGCATAATTCCGACGATATGAAGGGAATGCTGGAGATCTTGCCCATGCTTGCCTATTACGATTTGTTTAACAACAGCATTAAGGCCCGCAAGGTCCAGGCAAATTACTACAATGATATTCACGGCGTCCCCAGAAAAGAACTGATGCTCCAGCTTGTCTTTGCCTCCCCTCTTCCGGTGCCTGTTTCCTATATGCGAAGAGGCTGCCATTTCAAGGGCGGGGGCCATGAAGGAACCTTAATCGTTCCGATTTATGAGGAGGAGCTGAAGTATTTTTATGCAAACTATAAGGATTACTACTATCTTCCCACGGAGGATATGGCGCTCCATAAGGCCATCTCTTCCTTTGTAGACAGGGATTACCGGGAACAGGCAACAGCTTCCAACTGCTATACCCGGAAGTTTTCCTGTTATCTTCCCCAGTGGAAGGTTATGGTGGAGCCTTTTTTCAAGAGGGACTATGAGGGAAAGGAACTGTTTTTTGAATTGACGGATGAAATTAAGAAAAACAGACAGCTTTTCTCGGACTATGCCAGCCATGTGCTGGGCGCGATGGCCGCCCAGGAGTAAACAGGCCGGATAAACTCAGCTTAAAAACGCGCCGGACGGCGCGCTGTTATCTAAGGGGATACCATGTTTTATCCGCATGGTATCCCTTCTTTTTGTGTCCACAGGCGCGTTGCCGCCCACTCTCCCAGGTAGCTGCACCCGGTTCCGCTCAGGATTCCCATCAGCACATCCGTTGGATAATGCACCCCGACATAGAGACGGGATAAAGAGATCAGCCCCGCCATAACCACTGCGGGAACTCCGTATTTCCTTGGCAGTTTCCGGTAAAATACACCGGCCGATGCAAAGGAGATGGCGGCGTGACCGGAGGGAAAGGAAAATTCCGAGGGCTTTGTTACGATAGGGGTCAGCCCCTCAACCGCATAATAAGGCCGCACCCGCGCCACAAGATTTTTGAGCAGAATATTGTTTACGAGAAGGGAGGCCAGCAGGGCGCAGGCGCTTATGACTCCCACCTTTCTGGTTCTCTTTGGAATCAGCAGCAGGATCGTGGCTATGATCCACAAAATACCGGCGTTTCCAAGGCTGGTAATTATTTTCATAATGGGATCCAAAAAAGGATTCCTGATCATGTCCTGGATAAACAGAAGAATATTTCCGTCCAGACGAAGTAAACTCTCCCACATAATTTATGTACACTCCTTTCTGTCTGCTTCCGGCCCGGAAGCATGTGGATTACTTCAGGGCCATATCCCTCATTGGCGCCGCATTCTTTATGACAGCTCATTCCTTAAGACCTTGAGCAGCATGATATGATATTCTTCATCTTTGATGATTCTGGACAGAACTGCGTTTACACAGTCGTCATCCATCATATCCATGTGCTTCTCATACTGATTGATGGCGGATCTCTCCGCTTCAATATCCGCTGTAATCATTTTAACTGCATTTTCCGGAATATCCAGATAATCCGGCGTCCACAGTCTTGGTCTTGCATTGCAGCCCCTTGCGGCAAAATCCACTTTCCCGCCAAGAAGCCAGATCAATTCCCCCAGCTTCTGCAAATGCATCATCTCTGCTATGGCAATTCCCAGAAGAGTTTTCGCCAGAGGACATTTTTCACAGGATAAACGGTTTTCATTATTGATATACTGAGTAATCGCGGAAAGTTCAGACACCGGGCCGCAGTAATCCACACTGAGCAGATTGGCATAGGCCTGGTTCCTTTCTCTGACCATGACGGGCGGATAAGGCAGATCCACCATAATCGGCTTGATCCCGGCAAAACTGCAGGTATTTGTATAGCTGTTTACAAAACATTTTTCTTCCATATATATCTCCTGATAGATTCTTATAAGATAATATATGTCAGACTCTTTTTATTTTATCTTTTTATACAAAATAATACAAGTATTTTACTATTTTTTATCTTTTATAATGATTTTAGTTGCATTTTCATGGATTATCAGCTATACTGGTGAAACACTTTTTGTTTTCGGACTACCTTTCTGAAAGGAGGTAATACTTGAAGCTTTATACTCAGAAATATGTTCCCGAGCTCCATAAGTCATTGACCCCAATGGCAGAAATTGAAGGATTTCCGGTAAGGCCCGGGCTGTTTGATGTACATGGCGCCATGATGCTGCCGGTAGGCGTAAATTTTACGGTTCACACCCATTACGGAACCTCCTGTACTCTCCTTCTTTTTCACAGGGATGCCGTAGAGCCCTATGCCAGACTTCCCTTTCCCGATGCCTATAAAATCGGGGATGTCTATTCTATGATTGTGTTTGGACTTGATATTGAGGAATTTGAATATGCCTATCAGATTGACGGCCCCTATGAACCGGAAAACGGACTGGTCTTTAACCGCAATGCCATCCTGCTGGATCCTTATGCAAGGTCCGTTGCCGGTCAAAGGCTCTGGGGGGATCGGAAGCTGGGCGGATACCACGCACGTGTAGTCAGGGATGTCTTTGACTGGGGAGAAATGCCGCAGTCTACACGCACAATGAGCGACCTGATCATCTACGAACTGCATGTAAGAGGATTTACCTATCATCCCTCCTCCGGCGTAACACACCGGGGCACTTTTGCGGGACTCATGGAAAAAATCCCCTATCTGAAGGAACTGGGCGTCAATGCCGTGGAGCTGATGCCGATTTTTGAATTTGATGAAACCATGAATTCCCGGGAGGCAGGCGGTAAAACCCTGTATGATTATTGGGGCTACAATACGGTGGGGTTTTTCGCTCCCAATACCAGCTATATCTCTACCGATGAATATAATCAGGAAGGCACTGAGTTAAAGGAGCTGATCAAGGCATTTCATGACAACGGCATCGAGGTGATTTTGGATGTGGTATTCAACCATACTGCCGAGGGGAATGAGCTTGGCCCTACCTTTTGCTTCAAGGGCTTTGACAATAAAGTTTATTATATGCTGACCCCCGAGGGGAACTATTACAATTTCAGCGGCTGCGGCAATACCTTAAACTGCAACAATCCCATTGTCCGTCTGCTGATTCTGGAATGTCTGCGCTATTGGGCCGTGAGCTACCGGATTGACGGTTTCCGCTTCGATCTTGCCAGTATCCTTGGGCGGCATGAGGACGGTTCGCCTCTTAATAATCCTCCTCTTCTTGAACTCCTGGCTACGGATCCTGTACTGCGCAATGTAAAACTGATTGCCGAGGCTTGGGACGCCGGCGGAATGTATCAGGTGGGGAAATTCCCTGCGAGCAAACGCTGGGCAGAATGGAACGGACGCTACCGAGACTCGATCCGGAGCTTTTTAAAGGGCGATTCCTGGTGCTGCTGGGACGCTGCCAGAAGTATTTCCGGCTCCGGCGATCTGTATGGAGGTTACTATTCCGACAATAACAACAATTATGCCGGATACAATTCCTGTGTCAACTTTCTCACCTGTCATGACGGCTTTACCTTATATGATCTGTATTCCTACAATGAGAAGCACAACGAAGAAAACGGCTGGAACAATACGGACGGTTCTAACGATAACAGAAGCTGGAACTGCGGGGTGGAAGGTGATACCGACGATCCTGATGTTTTGAGCCTGCGCTTCCGCATGATGCGCAACGCCTGCGCCGTGCTGATGTGCAGCCGGGGGACTCCCATGTTCTTTGCAGGGGACGAATTCGGGAACTCCCAGTCCGGCAACAATAATGCCTATTGTCAGGATAATGAGATTTCCTGGCTGGATTGGGGGTTATTAGAAAAGAACCGGGATTTTTTTGAGTTCTTTAAATTCATGATTCATTATCGGCTTAAGCACCCTGTCATTCGCAAAAAACTGCCGGACGCCATCTGCGGCATGGCTCCCCTTCGAACCCACTGTACGAATCCGGAGGAGGCCGACATTCCCAGAGATGCCATGACCTTTGCCGTAAGCTTTGCCGGATATAACACGGAAACCGGAAAGGACGATCTGGTCTATGTGGCGATCAATACTTACTGGGAAGATGTCCGGGTCATGGTTCCTGAACTGAGCCACCATTGTGCATGGTATTTGAGTGTCAACACCTGGGGAGATGAAAACGGACGCTATTTTTATCCCGAGGGTGAAGAGGTGCGGATTGAGCATGAGTTTATCATGCGTCCCCGCTCTGTCGCCGTATTTACAGGGCGGTGATTTTTCCGTGCGTTCCCATAACGCCCCATAATCGGGCAGGGAAGATTTCCCCCTACTCGATTATGGGGCGTTGTCAGCAAATTTTCTTATTTTTTCAGGCCATTACTTTATCCATCATATCAAACAGCTTCTCTACCTCAATAGGCTTGGCAATATGCCCGTTCATCCCGCACATCAGGGCCTCCCGTCTGTCCTCCTCAAACGCGTTGGCCGTCATGGCCAGAATCGGTATGGCAGCAAGCTTTTTATCTTCAAATTTGCGGATCAGCCTGGTGGCTTCATAGCCGTTCATCAGCGGCATCTGAACATCCATAAGCACTAGCTGATAATAACCGGGATCCGATTTCTGAAGCATATCCACCGCAATCTGGCCATCCCCGGCAACATCCACCTGAAAACCGGCCTCCTCCAAAATTGCCACTGCAATTTCCTGATTCAGCTCATTATCCTCTGCCAGCAGGATGCGTCCAGTAAAGTGCCTTACCGGCTTTTCTTCTTTTTTCACAGACTCTTCCGCCGCTGTATCCAGCACAGAGCGCAGGCAGCTTCTGAGTTCTGACAAGAAGAGCGGTTTACTGCAAAAAGCGCAAACGCCGGCTTCCCTTGCCTCTTCCTCAATATCAGACCAGTCATAAGCGGTAAGCACGATTACCGGCACCTTCCCGTCGGTTTCCTTTTGAATCCTGCGGGTGACTTCCACACCGTTCATATCGGGCAGCAGCCAGTCGACAATATACACGGAATAGTCATCTCCGCGCATTGCCGCCTGACGGGTGCGCAGTACCGCCTCCTTACCGGATAAGGTCCACTCCGCCCGCATTCCAAGCTGGCCAAGCATGTACGTGACTCCGTCACAGGAATTAAAATCGTCATCAACCACCAGCGCCCTGCAGTTTTTCAGTTCGGGGATTTCCTGCGGAACCTGTACTTCTGCAGTTAAACGGAAAGTGAACGAAACCGTAAATTCCGTCCCTACATCCTTTTCGCTTTTGACATTAATGGTACCCTGCATCATATCCACGATATTTTTGGTAATTGCCATTCCAAGTCCGGTTCCCGGTATCCCGCTGAGGGTGGTGCTCTTTTCCCTCTCAAAGGGTTCAAAAATGTGTGCCACAAACTCTTCACTCATACCAATGCCCGTATCTTTGATACAGAATTCATAATTGGCATAGCCCTCCGGCGCTCCCGGCTTTTCAGTCAGAATCATGCTGACCGAGCCCCCTGCTCCCGTATACTTCACAGAATTACTCAGCAAATTCAGCAGTACCTGATTCAGGCGCAGCTTATCGCAATAAATGTCCTCGTCCAGCACATCCACTGCATCGATATACAGTTCAAGCTGCTTGGCATGAATATCCGCCTGCAAAATACTCCGCAGCCCATGGAGAATATCCGGCAGGCTGCAGGGCTTCTCATCCAAATGGATCTTTCCGCTCTCAATCCGGCTCATATCCAAAACATCATTGATCAGGCTGAGCAGATGATTCCCTGATGTCATAATCTTCTTTAAATACTCTTCCACCTGTTCTTTGCGGTCAATATGATTGATCGCCAAAGAGGTAAAGCCTACAATGGCATTCATGGGAGTGCGTATATCATGGGACATGTTGGAAAGAAATACGCTCTTTGCCTTATTGGCGCGGTTCGCCTGCATGAGGGCATCCTCTAACAGGTTTTTCTTTTCCATTTCATTGCGGATCTCTGCATCCACACTGCGGAACCCCATCACGATTCCCCGGCTTGTTCCCCATTCTCCGGTGCGCACAGCCTTCAACTGATAGTATTCTGCCTCTTCCCCCCTGGAAATGCGGTAATTTGCATAGTAGAGTTCCTTTACCGAAAGCTCTTTTTTCAGCGCCTCCAGGGAGGACGTCTGCCTCAGCAGCTCTTTGTCCTCCTCATATACAAAGCTTTCTATGTACTGCCCCATACTCTCTTCATAGGAGCTCTCTTCCCGGAAGAGAATATCAAAGTCAGTTCCGTTCGTCCCATTGCTCTGGAGCGGTATCCCGGAGCCCGTTTCCAGATCAAGAAAATAGACAAACTCATAATCAATACTGAGCGCCTGGATCAATTGCTTATGGCGCATTTCCTGTAATCTTTCCTGCTGCTTTTGCACTGTCCAATCCAGCAAAAAGCGCTGGTAAATCAGTTCTCCGTTTTCTTCCAGCAGCTTTACATTTCCGATCACGTGTACCAGCTCCCCGTCTTTGTGACGGACACGGTACTCCACGCTGACGCTCTCGCCCACCGTCTTTAAGGAGCGGATACAGCTCTCTAACTTTTCCCTGTCTTCTTCAAAGACAGAGGATGCCACCATAAAAAATCCTTCCTTCAAAAGCTCCTCTTTGGAATCGTAGCCTAAAATGCGAAGCGCCGCCTGGTTCACGCTGATAATCCGTTTCCCGTCCATGGTATGGTGCATAACGCCGCACTCCAAATTGGTAAAAATGGTTTCAAGGGTTTGATTTTTCTGGACAATTTCCCGTTCATAAGCCCGTTCTTTGGTTACGTCAATAGCCACCCCCACTGTCCCCATTACGCTTCCGTCAATGTCATACAAAGGAGACTTATAGGTAGTAAGCAGCCGATCCCCCTCTCCGGTCTTTACATGCTCTTCTGAGACAACCGTCTGCCGTCTGCGCATCACTTCATTTTCGGATTCGATGCAGGCCGGATCATCCTCCTCCACATCCCAGATATAGGCGTGCCGCTGCCCTTCCACCTGTGCCTTGGTCTTTCCTACCGTCTCGCAGAAGCTGTCATTTACTTTTTCATGGACGCCCAGCTTATCCTTGTACCAGATCAGATTCGGTATGTTGTTGATCGTGGCATCAAAAAAGTGGCTTGTCTGCCAAAAATCCTTGCCTGTCTTGTAAGCTTGCTGCCATCTCAGAAACCGGAAGTTTATTTCCTCGTCTTCCATAGGCATCACCCAAATATCTTTAATCTGCTCCAGATCATCTTTTAGGGACAGCATCTGATCCGGATGGATGAGCGCAATAAGCTCACTTTTTGCCGTTTTGGCTGATAACAGTGTCCTGATCATCTCCCCCACATCCCAATCCTGCAGATTGGCTATGATAACATCTGCCTTGGCGGCTAGGTCTTCTACAGGCTTTTCACTTTCAGAAAATTCATGTGTAAAGTTCTCAAGGGGAAATGCTCCTTTTATTATTTCAAACACTCTGTTTTGGCGTCCTGCCAAATAGAACCGGATATGACAATGATACATTTTCTGTTTTCTCCTGTTTTGGGGTTATAGAATCACATATTCTTGCTATATTACCATTGTAACAAGCAGTTTTGGTTATGTCAATATCGTGTTAACCCCTTGTCATAATGATTTTCATGCAACATTAAAACAATTTATCCGCAACAAATTTTATATCAAATTTTGAGATTATCTTCTATACTTATCATAACAGTATACTGACGAGCACTGAAAAAAAGGAGCGAAAAACTATGTTAAAAATCACATTTATGGGAGCCGGAAGCACGGTATTTGCGAGAAATGTCCTGGGGGACTGCATGTGTACTCCCGCCCTGCGGGAGGCTGAGATTGCGCTGTATGATATTGACGAGAAACGTCTGGAGGAATCCAATATCATACTTTCCGCCATCAACAAAAACGTGAACGAGGAACGGGCTAAGATCAGCACCTATCTGGGCGTGGAAAACCGCAAAGCGGCCCTTGCCGGCGCAACCTTTGTGGTAAACGCCATTCAGGTGGGAGGATACGACCCCTGCACCATCACCGATTTTGAGATTCCCAAGAAGTACGGTCTGAAACAGACTATCGCCGACACCCTTGGAATCGGGGGCATCATGCGCGCCCTGCGCACCATTCCTGTTCTGGAGGGCTTTGCCAGAGATATGGAGGAGGTCTGCCCCGGGGCTTATTTCCTCAACTACACCAATCCCATGGCCATGCTCACCGGCTATATGCAGCGCTTTACAAAGGTAAAAACCGTTGGGCTGTGCCACAGCGTACAGGTCTGCTCCGAGTCGCTGCTCAAAGGCCTTGGCATGGAGGACAGGCTGGAAGGCCGCACGGAGCTGATTGCGGGGATCAACCATATGGCCTGGCTGCTGAAGCTACACGATAAGGACGGCAACGACCTGTATCCCGAAATCCGCCGTCTGGCTGAGGAAAAGAACAAAAACGAAAAGCACAGTGACATGGTCCGCTATGAGTATATCCGCCATCTCGGGTATTACTGCACGGAATCCAGCGAGCATAATTCGGAGTACAATCCTTTCTTCATCAAGAGCAAGTATCCGGAGATGATTGAGGACTATCAGATTCCTCTGGATGAATACCCCCGCCGCTGTGTGAAGCAGATCGAGGGCTGGGAGAAGGAAAAGGAATCCATCCTGGATAACGGCGCCATCACTCATGAGCGTTCCCGGGAGTATGCCTCCTACATCATGGAAGCCATCGTCACCAACAGGCCTTACAAGATCGGCGGCAATGTGCTAAACCAGGGACTGATCGACAACCTTCCCTCCGACGCCTGTGTGGAGGTTCCCTGTCTGGTGGACGGAAGCGGTATCACCCCCTGCCATGTAGGTGCTCTTCCCACCCAGCTTGCAGCCATGAACATGAGCAACATCTCCGTCCAGCTCCTCACCATTGAGGCAGCCAAAGACAGAGATCGTAAAAAGATTTACCAGGCAGCCATGATGGATCCCCACACCGCTGCGGAGCTGAACATCCCTGACATTATTTCCATGTGTGATGAACTGATTGCCGCACATGGGGAGTATATGAAAGAATATTGATGAAACGTTAATATTTTATAAAATGAGTTGTAATTAATCAGAAATAGTGTATACTAAATAGAGCAGGTAATGCACAGCCCTAAGTGAGCGAGTTAACAGATGGCAGGGACTACTTAAGTCTCTGCCACTTTTAAGTGTACCCGGAAGAAACAGGATCAAAAACAAGTTATTTATACAAAGCAAAAAACGCCTTACTGAGTAAGACGTCTTTAGGAACTCCTTCTACACATGGCAGATGAGCTATTATTAGTATATGCGGTTTTCTGTAATTAGTCAATAAGTTTGGAATGCAAACGTCTGTTATTTTTTCCCTGTCGATTGCACTTGAGCCTTATACTGTTCATAATGCTTGAGCTTTTTTCTTAACGAATGATCCTGTTCGAAATAGAAAGCTGTAACTAATAAACAATATGAATCTCGTCGTTCTACGACAACCATATAACGTTCTTCTTCAAGCAGCATATGTACTCTGGTTGTGTTTCGATATGGTTCGCTCCAAACTTTTACCCCTTCACATTCTTCACATTGTGTGGTATCACAATTATAATTTTCAATAAACGCACGAACCCATCTGATTCTCTCACATCTTCTAAAATCAGGTACGCGCTCTCCGCTTTTTAGATAATCTTGACAGGTTACATGAAAGAATGCCTCTTCCTTTCCATATTCAATTGGATGCCTACGAATATTTACCTGTTTCCCTTCAAATATAGGATGGGATTTTATAAAGTCATTCTGAAAAATCTCATATAATGCCCCTTGATATTTAGGATAGTCATTATCATAGTCATCCCAAAATTCTAATTTTGGCAACCAACAATTATCTCTTGTCATACTGTCCCTCCCGCTTCCCATGAAAGCAGGTTTATTTTTTCCTCACGCAATAGTGTTGTTTTTCGCAATGTATAGCCAGAACGATCTTTTATCAAATCAATCACTTCTTGCTTTGCACTACTTTTGATAAATCCATCAGGGAATCTGCGATTTTCATAACCGATAGCCCCAATAATAACATCAACTATCTGCATGATTTGAACTTCGTCAGAACGTATAGGTTGTAATCGCCGAATCACTTTTTGAGAAAAGTCATACATAGAATTGCAGCATACTTCTCTCAATTTTTTTGCTTTTCGAGCAGAGTTAGTATCTTTAATGTCGATATAAACCTCATAGTTATCGGTTGGAGAAAAAATAACTTTGAGCATGTCAAAATACATTTTATAATACCATGTATCATGCGTTTGATGATAGTGTTCATGATTCAGTTTTGTCTTATCTGGAATAATAATACCCCGAAAATGTAAATCATCATCATCGAAAAAATAATTAACTAAATCTTTGTATAAATCAACTTTTGCCGGGCTGATTTTTGTCCATTTCATTTCCATGGTTTCAGAAACATTATTTCTTTTTTTTATTTGACGAATACGCTCATTGATTTCTTTAAGTTTCAATTGTGCACACCACACAGCCCCTAACACCATCACATTACTGTTATCATGTTCAAGATGACATGTCTCATCACAGTAAACATTATACAACATGTTTTCATCACCTCAATTACCTTTTTTTATTCCGTAATGCACCGGTTCCTCTGCTACCATAGATTGTGTTGGTTCTGTATCATAAAGATATGTAACCTTATCTGGAGCTTTTAAAACCTCTGGACTAACCAGTCCGAAATATTTTTCAAAGAACCCTTTCAGTTTTTCAATAACTGTCTGCTTTTTCTTATCACGAGAACCAGAGCCACCACCACCGAAACGAGAAACAGGCGGCATTAAGCGGTCAACATCTGTTCCAGTTGTTTTGAGAACACCATCACGGAAAGCGTTCTCAACAAACCTTCTGGTTTCCTCCGGCTTCAATCTTTCCTCTGCAATCAAAGTCTGAATATCCGTCTCACGCTGTTCCTTTACAAATCGTTGCCAATCTGCATTTACATCCGTGCTGGTATTGACAGTAGCAATGAAATTTTCAATCAGTTCTCTTTTAGACCTGAGTTGTAAACTGGACTTAATTGCCTTATCAATGGCAACAAGGATTTCCTTATCTTCGCAGTTGCCGTCATGATATTTCGCAACCAACATCAGAATATAGTCGATGTTGACTTCCACTTGTTTAACAAGTTCCATTTCAAAGACAACATCATCCATGATGCTGTCCTTGCTTCCCGGCTTCGGCTTAATCTCATCATACACATCATGATATGTACCCGTGTAATCCTGAAAATCAACCGGAGACAAGATTTCATTTCCGGCAAAACGGTCAAAGGCAGACAGGATGTTTCTCAGGCGGAGAATGTTGCCGAACAGGACAATAAAATCTTTCTTGTTCTGCTCCCCGATAATCGGCTGTCCCAACGGATATTTCTGTAATAGTTCGGCAATGCGTTCTTCGTAACCTTTCTGCTCACGCCCTTTATCATCAACACAACCATGGTAATAATCCTCGTAGGATTTCAAAAGGACAATGCCGTTTGCATCCTTATCCCCGAACAGGGCAATTGCATCATTGGTCGCCTCTTCGAGGTCACGGAAACAAACAATGTTACCGAAAGTCTTTACAGAGTTTAAGATGCGGTTTGTTCTCGAAAACGCCTGTATTAGCCCATGCATTTTCAAATTCTTATCTACCCAAAGGGTATTGAGCGTTGTTGCATCAAATCCAGTCAGGAACATATTGACTACAATCAGCAAATCGACCTCACGCTTTTTAACTTTGTCGGACAGGTCTTTGTAGTAGTCTTGGAAACCCTTGCTGGAAGTATCAAAGTTGGTTTTAAAAATCTTGTTGTAATCGCTGATTGCCATATCCAGAAAATCACGGGAAGTCTGGTCAAGCCCATCAGTGTCAAAGCTTTCATCATCCAGTATACCGTCCGCTGTGTCTACTTCGTTTGCAGCGAATGAAAAGATGGCGGCAATAATCAACTCACGGTGCTGTTCTGCAATTTGCTTTTTCAATTCCAGATAATACTTTTTGCAGACAGGAATAGAGCTAACTGCGAACATAGAGTTAAAGCCATTCACACGCTGACCTTTCAGGCTATAATAGGAATTGCGCATGGTCTTTTGGTCGAAGTGTTCCAGAATATACTTCACAACCTCGGAGATACGCTCCTGAGATGCCAACGCTTCCTCTGTATCAATCGCATTAACTTGTTTGTCCTTGTCGCTGTCTTTCTGCTTGATCGTGTTGATATAGTCGATGCGGAATGGCAGGACATTACTATCGTTGATCGCATCCACGATGGTATAAGTATGGAGTTTTGCGCCAAATGCCTGTTCTGTTGTTCGCAGTTCGGGATTGCCACCAGTTCCGGCATTGATAGCGAAAATCGGGGTTCCGGTAAAACCGAAAATGTGATAGTTCTTAAAGTGCTTGATGATATTGGTGTGCATCTGCCCAAACTGGCTACGGTGGCACTCGTCAAACACAAGAACAACATGCTTGTTATAAATCGGATGGCTCTTATTCTTTGTGATGAACACATCCAACTTTTGAATAGTGGTTACGATAATTCGGGAAGTATTGTCCTCAAGCTGTCTTTGCAGGACTGCGGTACTCTTGTTGCCATTGGCAGCACCCTTTTCAAAGCGGTCATATTCTTTGATGGTCTGGTAGTCCAAATCCTTACGGTCAACTACGAACAAAACTTTTTCGATATACGGAAGCCCTGTCGCAAGCTGTGCTGTCTTAAAGGAAGTCAGGGTCTTGCCGCTTCCTGTGGTATGCCAGATATATCCTCCGGCTTCAATCGTACCAGTTTTTTTATAGTTGGTGGACACCTCAATCCTGTTCAGAATACGCTCGGTTGCCACAATCTGATAAGGTCGCATGACAAGCAACAATTCCTCGGATGTAAACACGCAGTATTTTGTCAGGATATTCAGAATGGTATGCTTTGCAAAAAACGTCTTTGTGAAGTCCACAAGGTCTGCAATAACCTTATTGTTTCCATCTGCCCAATAAGAAGTAAACTCAAAGCTATTGGAAGTTTTCTTGCTGTGTTTCCTGCCAATCCTGTCATTCTCTTTGATATGGCTTGCTCTGGTGGTGTTGGAATAATACTTTGTGGATGTGCCGTTGGAGATTACAAAAATCTGCACATATTCATAAAGCCCACAACCAGCCCAAAAGCTATCACGCTGATAGCGGTTAATCTGGTTGAACGCTTCCTTGATTGCCACTCCACGGCGTTTCAGCTCCACATGAACCAGCGGCAGACCATTTACAAGAATGGTCACATCATATCGGGCGTCATGTGTTCCGGTACTTTCCTCATACTGATTGATGACCTGCAAGTGGTTGTTGTGGATATTCTTTTTGTCAATCAGGGAGATGTTCATGGTAGTCCCGTCCTCACGAGTCAGGTTCTGCACATAATCCTCTTGAATTTTTCGGGTCTTTTCCATGATGCTCTCATTGGCATTGGCAATCTTGCTTTTGAAAAAGCTATCCCATTCCTTATCCGTAAACTGATAGTTGTTCAACAATTCCAACTGTCTGCGGAGATTGGCAATAAGCGCATCGGCGTTGTGAATGGTCACATATTCATACCCCTGTTCGCCCAACATTGTGATAAATGCCGCTTCCAGAGCTGCTTCACTCTGGTAAGCATCAGAGCGTTTGGTTTGTGGCTCATATTCGGTCACAACCGTGCTTTCGTTGGTGGAAAGCACGATATTGTAGGTACTCATAACATCACCTCAATTCTTCATCTTTTCCATTTTCTCTAACTAACGATTCATAAACAAATTTTAAAATATGTGCAAATGCAAACAAAAACACTGGATTCGACGTCATTGCTTTTGCTTCACACATATATCTATACTCAGTAAATGCTTGATCTTGTTCTTTTAGGCATAAGTAGAATTCTTTTTCCCTATTCTCTATACCAATATTTTTCGATATATACTCCTGCTCATTCTGGGGCAATTTTTCAAACAGTCCCTTTAAACCATGCGTTTTTGAGAAATCCACACCAAAGCCGTATAGTATAGCTTTCAAAAATAACTCACACGAAAATGCTACATTTGCTAATGTTACAGGCATCCAATTTAAATTTTTTATTGTAAAACAAGATACCTCAAAATACTGAGCAGCTAGGGGCGAAATCTCCTTCGCTTTTCATCATATATTCTCTCCTTTGAATGACAACAGTTTATCACGATAGTATTCATATTGTTTCGTTCTCGCTTCAATCTCTGCCGGTAAACCGGAAGAAATGTCGTTACAAAGGGTATCAAACCGATCAAGTATTGTAACGATGCGTTCCTGCTCTGTGATAGAAGGAAGTGGAATAGGTATTCTGTTAAGGTTCTTCTGGTTCAGCTTCGGTTGTGCTCCACCAGAAATATATTGCGAAAGGTCGGTAGAGTTCAAATAAAACTCGACATATCTTCTCGTTGCGTAGCAGTCAAACTTCAAGACATGAGCGTGGTTGTTTACCCAGCTCTTGCCCGATATGGAGAACGCAATCGGTGTGGTTCGTGCCACTAGATTGTTTCCATCCTCGGAAACAAGCAGGTAGTCCCCATCAAAGATATAACCACTAACATAATCGACAATGCCGGACGCGCCGTAGTATGGGTACCCACCAGCTTCGCGATTGCCGCTTGTGATAGGTTTTCTCTTGCTGTCAAAGTTTTCAGAAATCATGTTCAGCGTAACAGAAACAAATCCAAAAACATATTGACAAAGAATGATCAAGCCATTAAGCTCGTCTGTCTGTCTGTCTGTCTGTCTGTCTGTCTGTCAAGATTATCTTGCCAGTTGCGGCATAAGTCAAGAGAACCTCACGATAGAACTCGTATTGTTTTTGTCTTGCTTCAATCTCAGCAGGCAACCCGATTTTGAGGTCAGAACAGATAGCTTCAAAGTTATCCAACACTTCAACTAAGCGGTTCTGAACCTCAAGTGTAGGAACAGGGATTTCATACGCTAGCACTTTCTGAAAGTCTAAAGAGTCAACTGTTCCACCCTGTTTCTTTGTTGACTTGCGAATATCTTCTCCGTAAGATTGCATCGCATGGAACACATAGCGAGCTGATATGCCCTCTTTAACAACGAGCACTTTAATATCTTGATTTACTGTTGTCCTAAAAGGCACATAAGCAACCGGAAATGTATGCTTTAGGATGCCGGAACGAGTAACAATCGCAACTGTCCCCTCTGGTAACAAAGTCATGCCACCCTCGGTAAGCGCTTTTTCAGTCAAGTGATCTACTGTATCTTCAAGTGTAGGGAATTTCATGTCCTTAGAAGAAATCCAAGGAATTGTACCATTCTCCCAAAACTCCTTATTGGAAGTAGATGGTGTTTTTCCACCACTCCATTTTCCGAGGTCAGAAATCGCAACCATAAAACTCTCGTTTTTAGGGTGTTCAAGCAGTAGATTTCTATAATACTCATATTGCTTCTTTCGCGCTGTAAGTTCTGCTGTAAGTTCTGCTGTAAGTTCTGCTGTAAGTTCTGTGAAATTGTCCAAAATACGGACAATTTCACTCTGTACTTGTAAAGGCACAAGCGGAAATTTGAAATTTGAAAACTTTGCCATATCAACAGAAGCGAAATTTCCTTGGTTCAAGCAAGAAAGGCAATATGTATCCAATTTAAAACAATAATAATAAAGAAACTTTATCTCAAATACGTCTTTATACTTCTCTTTCAACATAAGATAAGTAAACCTCTGGTTAGCAAGAGAATCAACGGTAATCAAAGCATGTTCCCCGATGGTTGCAGATGTCGCAACAATAATGGAATTTGCCGGAAATAAAGTTCCTTTAACCGCATTTTCAGTAACGTGTTGCAAAGAATCGGAAAGGATTCTTCCATTTTCTCGAATATCCTCCATTCGGAACCATGGTACTACTCCATTTTCCCAATATTCTTTGTTTGATTTAGATGGAGTGTAGCCATTTCTTGTATTAAACAACTCTGAAAGTGAGAGAAACTCCACTCCGTCAGGAGAGTGTTCTTGAATCAGTTCATCAAGTCTACTCATATTCCCACCTCGATTTCTGCGATAATCTTCGCAATCTCATCACGGAGAACCTGCTCACGAGCCACAATTTCCTCAATCTCAGCATTGAGCTTTACAATGTCGATTTTTTCTCTGGTGTCCTCAGCTTCAACATAGGTGGACACTGAGAGATTGTAGTCCTGAGCAACAATTTCATCATAAGGCACACAACGGGAAAAGTGGTCAATATCCGCATGGGAAACAAACTCGTCCACAATATGGGCGATATTTCCCTCGGTCAGGCGGTTGTTGTTGGTTACCTTGACAAACTCACCCGAAGCATCAATAAATAGGGTCTTGTTATCGGACTTACTGCGTTTCAGAACCATAATGCAGGTTGCTATGGAAGTTCCGTAGAACAGATTACTCGGCAACTGAATGATGCAGTCGATGAAGTTGTTGTCGATCAGATACTGACGAATCTTCTTCTCCGCTCCGCCACGGTACATAATACCGGGGAAACAGACGATAGCCGCTGTTCCGTTGGTGGCAAGCCATGCCAGAGAGTGCATGATAAACGCAAGGTCAGCTTTGGACTTCGGTGCAAGCACTCCGGCAGGAGAGAAACGAGGGTCGTTTATCAAAACAGGGTTGTCATCGCCCTCCCACTTGATTGAGTAAGGGGGATTTGAAACGATGACCTCAAAGGGTTCATCATCCCAATGCTGCGGAGACACTAACGTATCTTCATGGGCAATATCAAACTTGTCAAAGTCAATGTCATGCAGGAACATATTGATACGGCAAAGGTTGTATGTAGTCAGGTTGATTTCCTGACCATAAAAGCCCTGACGGACATTCTCTTTGCCGAGGATTTTCGCCGCTTTCAAAAGCAGGGAACCAGAACCACAAGCAGGGTCATATACTTTGTTGACCTCCCTTTTTCCGGCAACTGCCATTCGGGTCAGCAGTTCAGACACTTCCTGCGGAGTAAAAAACTCGCCGCCACTTTTTCCGGCGTTGGATGCGTACATACTCATTAAATATTCATAGGCATCACCAAAGGCATCAATGGAATTATCTTTATAATTACCCAATCCCATATTTGCAACACCCTCTATCAGTTTTACGAGGTTTGCGTTACGCTTGGCAACGGTAGCTCCCAATTTATTGCTGTTAACATCAATATCATCAAACAGTCCTGCAAAGTTATCTTCACTTTCGCTGCCCTTTGCAGATTCCTCTATATGATTAAAGGCCGCTTCCAATGTCATATTCAGATTTTCGTCATTTGCTGCTTTCTTTCTGACATTGCAGAAAAGCTCAGACGGAAGAATGAAGAAACCTTTTGTCTGTACCAAATCCTCACGAGCCTGTTCTGCATCTTCGTCAGGCAGCAGAGAATAATCAAAACCATCGTTTCCGGATTCAATCTCGCCTTCGTTAATATAGTTAGTCAGGTTTTCAGAAATATAGCGATAGAACATAATACCCAACACATAGGACTTGAAATCCCATCCATCTACGCTTCCACGCAATTCATCCGCAATCGCCCATATTGCACGGTGCAGTTCGTCACGCTCCTGCTCTTTTCTTACATCAGCCATTTTTGTTCTCCTTTTCTACTGGAACAAAATCCAGAATATCATCTACTTTGCAGTCCAAAGCAAAACAGATTTTTTCGATACTATCCAATGAAACATACTGGTCACGCCTTAGTCGGGTTAGAATATTTGCACTAAATCCAGCTTTCTCCGTCAATTCTGTGGTCGGGATGCCTCGATCTATTAGCAAGTGAAATAGTTTTTTATATGTTACAGCCATATAGACCTCCTTGCTTGTGAGAATCACTATATGGTAGTATATCACGAAAATGTGAAAAATTCTATTTATCGTTATAGATATTAGACAGGAATTATGAATAATGTGAGAAATAAAAGGCTCTATGCAGCAACTTACATCGAGCCTTTCTATCTTTTTCAGTTCCATATAAGCGTGGGTTCGTCATATTGGGTGTGGTATCTTTAACTGTTGCCATGTTACATTTCGCGCGCGTTTGCTTACCGGTATAGGTCCATGATAAACGCAAAAATGAGCGGAAACAAGCACGCAAACTTCGTATTTTTCTCAACTGACGGTTGTATGGCTGAGATGTTAAATCCTTTCCTCCTGATAACGGTACTCCATCAGATAACAGTCTCTCATTTTGCCCTCGTGCAGTTCATGCTCCGGCAGGCATTTTATAATTCGGAATCCGGCCTTTTGATAACATTTAAGCGCCCTCACATTTTCCTGATGGGGATCCATGACGACGGCGTCAGCCTGCTTTTCTTCCCCCAGGAACTTAAGAACAAGCTTTATGTATTCTGTTCCGATCCCTTTGTTCCAATAATCGGGTTCCCCGATGAACTGGTCAAGACAGTACACGGTTTCATTCCGATTGTCATACCCATAATGGCCGTAATCTTCGCCGCCCATAGGATAAATCTGTCCATATCCAATGGGGACGCCGTCATATTCCACTATGACTTTCATTACAGAATCGTTATTTTCCTCAAAGAAATCCTCCCGGATCAATTCTTCCGTATATCGCTTGTCTCTTCCCTCATAAAACTCCAACACCCGTGCATCCGTCATCCATTTAAGCAGGGCTGCGGCATCGCCGGGAACCATAGTTCTTATCCTTATTTTATCCTGAGTTATATCTACCATTTATACTCCTCGCTTACCCTTTCCCAATGAAAGCCCTGCTTTCTGCAAACCTTTTTTAACGGGAGTCCCCCTCAAAAAACAGAGCGATCGTCCCCGGGCCGGAATGGGCCCCAATGGTAGGGCCGATATGGCTGATGATAAATTTTCGGATGCCAAAACGCTTTTCCACCTCTGCCTTTACATACTCTGCATCCTCCAATGCATCCCCATGGCTGATGAACACAATATCGTTATTGCCTTCATGTCCTTTTATCTTCTCTTCCATATAGTCCACCAAGCCATTTAAGGATTTTTTCCGTCCCCGCACCTTACTGATAGGAATCAGGCATCCCTCGTCATCCACGTGCAAAATGGGCTTGATGGCCGCAATCGTCCCTACGATGGCAGCCGCCCGGCTCACCCGCCCGCCACGGTAAAGGTGGTTTAGATCGTCTACCGTGAAAACATGGGTGAGGTGGGGAACCAAAGCCCTCAAAAGATCGGCGGTTTCACTCATGCTCTTTCCCTCTCTCTGCATTTGAAGGGCCTTGTGGACAAAGAGCCCTTCCCCCATGGAGGCACATTTGGAATCCACAACGATGATCTGACAATCCCTGTTTTCTTCCATCAATTCCTCTGCGGCAAGCACCGCATTCTGGCAGGAGCCGCTCAGCCCTGAGGAAAAGGACAGATAAAGCAGATTTTTGTTTTCTTTAAGAAATTCTGTGAAATACTCCCTGTACTGCTGCGGATTTACCTGGGATGTGGTGGGCATTTTCCCCTCTTCCCGCATCAAACGATAAAATTCCTTCCAGTCCAGCTCTTTATCCTTTCCGTAAGAGATACCGTCCATAATGTAATTGAAGTAAATAAGCCCGAGATCATTTTCCCGGATATATTCTGCGGGCAGATCCGCCGTTGTGTTGGTGATGATCTTATAAGAATCCATATATCCCTCCTTTGGTTCCTTTGTTGACAGTCTATTTAGCATAACATTTTTTTAAATTATTTACAATGGATGGAATTTTGGCCCATATCTGCAAAAAAATGCATAAAACCGGCTTCCTTTCCTCATAATAAGCGTACTAACTTTCAAAGGAGCCTTATTATGAGTAAAATGACTACCTCTCTTTCCGAGAATATGAAATACTTAAACAAATATCTGTCGGTGGATACCAGCTTTGATATTATTTACAGAGTGATAAGAATCGGCGGGCGGGAAGCCTGTATGTATTTGATCGACGGCTTTTGCAAGGATGATCTGATGCAGAAAATGCTTCAGTATTTTATCACCATCAAGGAAGAGGACATGCCAGACAACGCCCATGAGATGTCCAAGACCTGTATTCCCTACGTGGAGGTTGACCTGCAGGATGACTGGGACAAGATTGCGTATTTTATTATGTCAGGTGTGTTCGCCCTTTTTATCGAGGGCTATGATAAATGTCTTTTGATCGACTCCAGGAGCTATCCTGCCAGAGGCGTGGAGGAGCCGGAGAAGGATAAGGTGCTGCGGGGCTCCAAGGATGGATTTGTGGAAACCGTTGTCTTTAACACCGCGCTGATCCGAAGACGGATCAGAAGCAATCAGCTCTGCATGGAAATGCACCATGCCGGGAACAGCTCCCAGACGGATATCGTGCTCTGCTACATGAATGACCGGGTAGATCACGCTTTCCTGACCAAGCTCCGGGAGCGTATCGACCATATTCAGGTGGACGCCCTTACCATGAACCAGGAAAGCCTGGCGGAATGCCTTTATAAGAAAAAATGGTATAACCCTTTTCCCAAATTCAAATTTACGGAGCGTCCGGATACGGCTTCGGCACAGATACTGGAAGGGGATGTGGTGATCCTGGTGGATAATTCTCCCTCCGCCATGATTGCCCCCACCTCTATCTTTGATATTGTGGAGGAAGCGGACGACTACTACTTCCCGCCCATCACCGGGACTTATCTTCGTCTGTCACGCTTTTTGATCGCCATATTAACTTATTTTATCACGCCCACCTTTTTACTTCTGATGCAGAGACCGGAGTGGATCCCCACAGGCTTTGAATTCATCGCGGTAAAAGACCCCACCAACGTCCCTTTAATCTGGCAGTTTCTGATCCTGGAGCTGGCCATCGACGGCCTTCGGCTGGCGGCGGTAAACACCCCCAACATGCTCAGCACCCCTTTAAGTGTGATGGCCGCCCTGGTGCTGGGGGAATTCTCGGTCAACAGCGGATGGTTCAACTCGGAAGTCATGCTTTATATGGCCTTCGTCGCCATTGCCAACTACACCCAGGCCAGCTATGAGCTCAGCTATGCCATCAAGTTTATGCGTATCATAAACCTGATCCTCACGGCACTATTCGGCCTGTGGGGCTATATCGGCGCTGTGGTGCTGCTGATCCTGGCCATCGTCACCAACCGCACGGTATCGGGAAAGAGCTATATCTACCCGCTCCTTCCTTTCAATTTAAAGCAGCTCTCCAAACGACTCTTCCGATACAGGCTGCCAGGCTCCCGGGAATGACGTTGGGGGAACCGGTTTAAGGAGTTAAGGGTCAACCGCCTGTCCAACGGTTTTTATATGCCTTTTTTCGTTGGATGGCGGTTGGAGTACATATAGCAAAAACGTTATTGCCCTGGCTCTCTATCCCAAATTTTCCCTGATGACCTATCATGTTCGTTCTTATTTAATTCTCTAGCAACGCTGTGCTAAGCCGCCTTGTTATAATCTACAATGGCAATCTCTGTCACCATTGTTTTAAAATTCTCAAAGATTGCTTCAATTTTCTGAAGCGTTACACCGTTTAAATATTCCTCACCACATTGTGTACATTTCGAGCAGGGTACATTTTTAATAATTAGAAAGCATCCATTGTACTCTGTCATATAAGTTGTTAAAGACTTTTCCATATCACCTTTGCAGGTAAAACAAGTCATATCGGCTCCTCCTTCCTGACCCTTAAATCTTGTTCCCATTTATTCAAATCAGGATAATACGCTGTTATGACCCAAAGAGTCTCCAAATTACTGCCAATTACAACATGGATATATTTCTGCTTCACGGAAAACCCAAGTATAAGGCAGCTTGGAAACGGGTAATCATCCGGGTACTGTTCTATAATTTCCCCTTCATGTATACAGGATATTATATCATTGATTGAAATATTACGTTGTTCCAGTCGCTTTGCTGCATGCATGGTAATTTCAAAATTTTCAGGAACACATATTTTACGCAAGTCTTCAATTTTTAGTTCCACAAACGCATTTACCCCCTAATTTGAAAAACTTATCCATTCCTATATATAGTTTGCCACACTATTTGCATGATACCACAAAAATTGCATTATTTAAAAAATGCACAATACTATATTAAACTTTTCAATCTGCCTCGCCCTATATATAAATCGACATTGCTTTCTTCTTTCGCCTCCGTCATAAGATCAAGACAAACTCCACCCTACTGCTTCCCGGTACTCCCAAAACCGCCCCGGTCTGCCCCCTCAAGGGAGGAAACTTCCTCAAAGCAAATCTCAGGCTGGTTTTCCATGATGCGGAACTGACAAATTCGGTCATTACAGGAAATATGGGTATCCCGCAGGGCATAGGCAGGCATGAACCACTGGTCGTTATCCCCGCAATAGGAGCCGTCGATGACGCCCTGATGATTGGGCTGGATAATGCCAAAATTCTTGAAAGTGGAGCTTCTTGGAACCACATGGGCCTCATATCCTTTCGGCAGCTCCATGCCCACTCCAAGGGGGATCAGCTTAAATTCCCCCTTCTTTAAATCCACATCCTCCGCCGCCCGAAGGTCGATCCAGTCGGATTTTCCGTCAATATAGGCCAGCTTTTCGATTTTGTCCGTAAAATATTTGATTTTGATTTTTTCCATATTTTATCAGTACCTTTCATAATTTCCGCAGTGCAGCACCGGCGGGACGTCCTTCTCCCCGGCAAGGCTTGCCGGCACATCAATCACTCTCTGGTTGCTGCTTCCCTTCCAGAGAAGCTTCTTGTCCATCTTTTCGATCCGAAACTCTCCGTCCACCAACACGTCAACGTAACTCATCAGGGATAAATGCCGGATGTTCTCCCACAAATCCCCTGTATAGAGCCATATGGTTTTATCCGGATACTTTTCTTTGATTTCCTTCATCAAATCATGGACATCGAGGCGGTTGGCCGAGTGCAGGGGATCCCCGCCCGAAAAGGTAATGCCGGAAATATAGGATTTGTCAAGCTGTTCAAACAATTCCTCTTTGGCGGCGGCGTCAAACAAAAGTCCTCCCGCCGGATCCCAGGTAAGCGGATTCTGGCAGTCCTTACAGCAGTGAGAACATCCGGCAACCCACAAAACCACCCGCAGGCCGTCGCCGTTTAGCATATCGTCCTTTGTTATATTGTGATACCTCATTTGCCTACATGCTCTTCCTTTCTGCTATTTCTGCCATTTTCGCCTCATTCAGCCGGGTATCGCCGTGAACCCTGGAGTAAGAAAGATAACCGTTCATGCGCTCGATCTTGGTCAGATTTTTGCTGCCGCACACAGGGCACACATCCATTTCCAGCTCCTGATGGCCGCAATCGTCGCAGTAGGCAAGGGAGAGATTGACCCCCTCGTAGAAACCCATCTCCATGGCTCTGCGGATCAGGGTTTTGATGGCTTCCATATTGTAGTCAATGGGATATTTTACATACTGTATCTTTCCGCCGTTGGACAGCTCCCAGAAACGGTATTCCAGATCCTGCTTTTCAATAGGAGTGATGTCCTCGGTCACATGGCAATGAAAACTGTTGGAGACATATTCCCTGTCAGAAACCCCCTCCACGATACCATACTTTGCCCGGAACTGCTTCACCTGCAGCCCGCACAGGCTCTCCGCCGGCGTCCCGTAAATGGCATAGAGATTCCCGTCCTCCTCCTTAAATTCATTCACCTTCCAGTTGATATGCTCCAGCACCTCCAGGGCAAACTCCCCGTCCTCCACCAGGGACTTGCCGTTGTAGAGCTCCTGCAGCTCATTGAAAGCGGTGATTCCAAAGCTGGCCGTGGCACTCTTTAAAATCGGTTTGATCTTGTCGGAGAGCTTTAAGTTTCCTCCCAGGAAACCGCCTTCACAGTAGGCCAGAGGATTGGTGGATGCACGCATTTCTCCCAGGTAGGCATAGGTTCTGATATGAAGCTGTCGGATCAAATTCAGGTAATAATCCAGCACCTCATAAAAATCCCGGCTTTCCTGTCTGGCCTTTGCCAGGATCATGGGAAGATGGAGGGAAACCGCTCCGATATTAAACCGCCCCACAAATACAGGCTTGTCCTGATCATCTGCGGGATGCATGCCTCCTCTCTCGTACCAGGGGGAAAGAAATGCCCTGCAGCCCATGGGGGAGATTACCTTGCCGTACTGCTTATACATGCTGGCGATATAGCCCTTTCCTGTGAGGGAAAGCCAGTCCGGGTACATCGTTTTGGCAGAACATTTTACCCCGGCTTCAAACACATCCTCAAGCTCCTTTCCGGGGCCGTGAAGGTTTTCGTCATATAAAAATACAATTTTGGGGAACAGGACAGGTTTTTTGCATTCCGCCTTGCCCTGACCTTTTCTGCGCACATCCAAAAGGGAGATGGTTGCCAGTCTGGCAAAACGCCCTGTGCCAAGTCCGGCGGTTACGGTGATAAAGGGATAATCCCCACGGCTGGAGGCCACCGTATTAAACTTATATTCCCAGCCCTGGAATCCCTGCTCAAACTCCCGCTCCACATCGGCTAAGGCCTCCGCCTCCGCCCTCTCCTGCCCGAGCCCCATATTCAGGTATCTGCGAAAGCTTCTCTCCCAGGTCTTTTGGGCATAGGGCTCTAAAATCTTATCTACCTCGGGCACGGTAAAACCGCCGTACTGCTGGCTGGCGGCGCTTAAGACAATATCTCCGATCACGTCAAAGGCCACATCCAGGGTTTTCGGCTCGTTATACCAGATATTTCCCATCTCAAAACCGCCGGTCAGCACATTTGCCACATCAAAGAGGCAGCAGTTCATGGTGTCCCTTCTGGCAGACATATCGTGGACATAGATATAGCCGTCCCGGCAGGCCTGAATCTCCTCCACGGTCATAAAAAATTTCTGGTAGAGCTCCTTGTTAAACTGATTAAAGATCAGGCTCCTCTTGGTGGAAACCAGGGCGCTGTCGGTGTTGGCGTTCTCCTTGTCCCCCACGTACATGATGGACTGGCTCTTTTTGTACACGTCGTCCATCATGCGCACAAAATCCTGTTTATAGTTGCGGTAATCCCGGTAACTCTTGGCCACAATGGGCTTGACGCCCTCCAAAGCGCTTTCCACAATATTGTGCATGATGGGGATGGGAATCTTATCCTGCCCCATCTCGTCCACCTTGTCCACCACAAACTGACAGATATGCTCCTTCTCCTCGTCGGTAAATTGGGTCAGGGCCCGGTAGGCGCTCTTCCCTACCGCATCGATCACCTTCTGCACGTTAAAAGCCTCCAAGCTTCCGTCTTTCTTGATGACCTTGACCTCTCTCTTTGGCTGAAACAAAGCGCTGTAAGTGGTAGAAGTATTTTCCTGCTGGTTTTCCATGTAACATCCTCCAATCTTTCTATACCCGTTCTGACTCTCCAGAAAACAAAATCTGGTATGCACAAACATGGTTGCAACTATATATAGCGTTACTAACCAGTATAATGAACCTTTCCCGCTGTGTCAACTTGGAAAACTGACGAATTTTTCATGGAAATATCCATTAACCGCTGTTCATCCCCGTCTTTGTTTTTAAGCCCGGGTTACGGGATCATGCCGGATTCCTTTACCGCTCTTATGGCATCACGTATTTCTTCTGCCGGCAGGGTAAGGGCAAAACGCACATAACCTCTCCCAAGTTTCCCAAAGCTGCTCCCCGGTGTGCACAAAACGCCGGACTTTTCCAACAGCTCCATGACAAAGGCCACGTCGTCCTCATAGCCTTTAGGAATTTTCCCCCAGGCAAACATGGTTCCCTCACTGTCTGGAATCTCCCAGCCGATTTCCCGAAAGCCCCCGCAGAGGGCGTCCCTTCTCTCCTGATAAAGAGCGCATCTTTGCCTTACCCCCTCGTCGGATCCTGTAAGGGCGGCAACTGCACCGTACTGCACTGGCAAAAAGGTTCCGTAGTCGATCTGGGAGCGCAGCTTTTTAAAGCTCTGCACCACAGCTTCATTTCCCACAAGAAAGCCCACCCGTGCGCCGGTGTAATCGTAGCTCTTGGAAAGAGAGTAAAATTCCACACAGTTTTCCTTTGCCCCCGGAAATTGCAGGATGGATTTCCCCATGCGCCCGTCGAAGATAATATCCGAGTAGGCATTGTCATGGACAATGATAATATCCCGCTCCTGTGCCCAGGGGATCAGCTCTTCATAAAAATGATCCGGCGCAATGCGGCAGATAGGGTTCAAGGGATAGGAAACCATCATAAACTTCGTTCTCTTAAGGAGGGCTTCGTCGATTCCGTGAAGATCCGGCAGGTAATCGTTTTCCGGCCGCAGCTCATAGGTGTGAACCTCTGCCATGGCAAGGGCGGGCCCTATGGAAAAGATAGGGTAGCCCGGATCCGGCACCAGCACCACATCTCCCGGGTTACAGAGAACCAGCCCGATATGGGTGATGCCCTCCTGAGAGCCGTAAACGTCCGTGATCTCCCTCTCGCTTAAATCCACCTGATAGCGCTCCCTGAAGCGGCAAATCACCGCCTGCGTCAGCTCCGGCAGCATCTTCAGCGCATATTTATAATTGGCAGGCTCCTTTGCCGCCTCGCTCACCGCTTCTATAATATGAGACTCCGTAGGAAAATCCGGCGTCCCCACAGAGAGGTTGTAAACCTTTCTTCCGGTTTTCTCCACCGCCTCCTTCTTTTCATTGAGAAGCTGGAATATTCCTTCTTCAAACCCTTTCATTCTGTCTGCTGTCTGCAGCTTCATCTTCCATCTTACACCTTTCCTCTAATAATTCTGCAATATTTTACTCAGATATTCCCGATAGCCTTCTCTCACATCGTCAGGGCCGGAAATAACGACTTTCCCCCCAAGCCCGGTAATCCAGCCATAGAACTGCATGCTCACCGTAACTCTCACCCGGACGCTGACCATATTTTCTGCAAGCTTTCGAATATCGGTTTCCTTGCCGAAGCGGTCCAGGATAACTCCAATCAATTCCTCCGGCAGCTTTAAGGTTACGATTTGCGTTTCCCCGCCGAACATACCGAAGGTTCTGTTGGTATACTCCGCAATATCAATCCTCTCAAAGGCCTCCCCGCCCTTCCGGCTCTCCTTTGAGAGTTCGCTGATCCGGCTCATTTTGTCCACTCTGAAGTGCTTAATACTCTCCTGCCTGTCGTCATAGGCAATCAGATAATAATTCTCATCCTTCCAGGTAAGGGCCCAGGGACTGACCTCATAGCGTTTCCCGTCCCTTCTGGGTTCAAGTTCTTTCTTACTGTTCCATTTCAGGTAAGTAAAGGTGATCGGGGCATTGTCCTGAATTGCCTTGTGAATCTGATCTATATTATAGTAAATACTTTCGTTTTCGGCTTTCACCCTGCCCACCACATAGACCTGTCTTTGAAGGCGCTTTCCCTCATAGGGGCCCGCCAGCTTTTCAATCTTGGAAATCAGTTCCCAGGACTTTTTCTGCGTGATAAAGCGGGAGGACTGCACGGCATCCACCAGAAGCTTAAGCTCCGGCAATTCAAAGTCCCGCTCCGCCAGATAATATCCGCCGCCTTTTTGGGCCTTTATGTATTCCACGTCATAACCAAAGACATTCAGGCATTCAATATCATCATAAATGCTTTTTCGCTCCGCCTTAATGTCATACAATGCAAGCTCTTCGATCAGCTCCTGGGTGGAAAGACAATGATTTTCATCAGTCTTCTCATTTAAAATTTTTAAAAGATATAAAAGCTTCAGCTTCTGGTTTGCAGCTTTGGGCACGTCTAATCCTCCCCGCCTTCTTCATGCAAAAAATCACCTTAAAGTAATTCCTTAAGTTCCCACAAATTCTCAATCTCATAATCAATCCGCAGCCCAGAATCTCTGGGCTTTTTCCCGGGATTATACCAGCAGCAGCAAATCCCTGCATTATTGCCTCCCTGCATATCGCTGGAAAGGGAGTCTCCTATGATCAAAGTCCTTTCTCTGGAAAAGTCCGGAATTTTCCGAAAGCACCTTTCAAAATATTTCACGCTGGGTTTGGGTTCCCCCATCTCCTCGGAAACAAAAATGTCGTCAAAAATCCTGTCCAGGCCCGAGAGGCGGAGCTTATTTCTCTGGGTGGAGGAGACGCCGTTGGTTACGGCATACTGCAAATACCCCTCATCCTTGAGCTCCTGACAGAGTTCCAGGGAGTCGTCGCGGAAAAAATAGACCTCTCCCAAGGCCTTCTGATAAAAAGACGCAAACTCTTCCACAGGAAGATCCGTAATTCCCATGCGGGAAAAAAGCGTTTCAAAGCGGCCGGTAAGAAGTTCCTTTTTGGATACCTGGCCCAGCTCATGGCGTTTCCAATAGACATCATTGATCGACACATAGAGGGCAAGAGTCTCCTCCTCCAGAGTTCTGCCATATTTTTGGAAGCTTCGGCAAAGCGCATCCCGCTGTGATTTGCTGAAATCTAAAAGGGTCTGGTCTACATCCCACAATAAAATACTGATTTTTTTCACCGGTTACCTCCCAGTTTTCTATAAGAACAAACGCCGGCCCGCAAAGCGTGTCAGCTTATTGTAAAAAAAGGCTGGCCACCAGGCCAGCCTTAATGCTCTCTGCTATGCATCTGCGGCAGTCTATTCACTTTTCAGCTGTTTATCTTTGTTTTTGCGAAGCTTAATTCCAACAAAAATCGCAACTCCTGCCAACACTGTTATAATCGCTGCTACCAGCAGATAGGACAAAAAAGTATTTATAAATGCAACCAAAATCTTCACCTCCATGCGGAACTTTCATTATAATGCAGTTATCTTTCTTTATCATATCATTCTGCTCTGTCAGAGTCAAGCCTGTGCCATACGCCTGTGGCAAGAAAATCCCCTGCCATCTTCTCCGCTTCCTCTATAATTTCCTCCTCATAGCCCATAATTCCAAGAAGCCTGATGGCATTGCGGGTGCTTGCCCGCCCTTCCCTGATTTTATAGCTGAAAGAAATATCATTTTCCTCAATGGTTTCGGAAAAATGATAATTATGATAGTCATCCTCCAAAAGATGGGTCAACTCTATATCATGGGTAGCGGCAAAACACATGCAGTTTTTCTGTGCCATGCTTCGCAGAATCTGGGTGGATGCGGCAATTCTCTCCACAGTGTTCGTCCCCCGAAGCACCTCGTCCACAAAACACAGCACAGGGAGCTCCTTTTCCGACGAAAGAAGGTCGAGTATTCTTTTCAGGGATTTGATTTCTACCATATAATAGCTTTCCCCGCCCTGAACATCATCCCTAAGACTCATGGATGAAGCGATGCGGAACATGGCTCCCGTGTAACGCTCTGCTAAAACAGTGTGGATTGTCTGGGCAAGAATACTGTTGATGGCAACGGTCTTTAAGAAAGTTGATTTGCCCGAGGCGTTTGACCCGGTGATCAAGATACTTTCAGTGGTTTCAATATCATTAGCTACCGGCTCCTCCAAAAGGGGATGATACAGTTTGAAAGCCCGAAGGGCCTGCTCCTTTCCAAATTCCGGAATACAACAGACCTCCAGGGATTGTCTGTAGGCTCCCACCGCGATCATGGCCTCTATCTGGCCAAGGGTGCTGATCATCTGATCCACCTCTGTGATATGCTTTCGTATCTGAGAGAGCATCTGATTGAACTTAATCAGATCCAGATGAAATCCCATCCTGAAGAAATCCAGCAGCATATCGAGAGGATTGCCCGAGCCTGACATACGTCCCTGAGACATAATCAGCATGGAACCTCTTTTAAAGCTCCCCATGGCAGCGCTGCTTTTCTTCAACTGCTCCATTTCTTTCTGAAAAACCCCGTTTTTGGGAAGCTTAATCCCCTTTGAGGCATCTAACAGACGAAAAATATAGGCAAAGCTGGTAATATAAGGATCAATCTCGTTCTTCACCCGGAAATAAGTGATATTGTTATAAATCAACACACAGACCAACAGCAAAAGACCCATGGGAAGATTCGCAAACATCATGCCGATCGCGCCCAAAAGCAAAGCCAGAGAAGCATAATGGGAAAGATTGCTCCTTACTCCTAGTTGATCCAGATAGTCCAGATAGTCGTAGATCGAAAACTTCCCCGTTCCCCCCAGCCTGCTGAACACATACTGGCAGGCCACTCTCTCATCAGGATGCTCCCGGAAAAAGGAGATCATTTCCTCCCGGTGCAGAAGTTCCTTTTCGTCCTCACAGGGCATACGCAAAACATAGTAGAGGTATTCCTCCCCGGCCGCCGACCAGGTATAGTTCATTCTCTTAAATACCTCATCCATATTCAGATCATTCCAGGTAATGTCGTCGATCCCAAAGCCCTTTCGGTGTGCCAGATAATAGTGGGAAATATTGGAAAACTGCTCCGGCTTATATTCCTTATAGGGCAGAACTCCATAATCGCTGTACAATTTCCGAATAAATTTTTTTTCGGAATTTTTGTAATCCATCCAGCTTTTGAAAAGGAGCAGTAAGAGCGCCCCCGCCATTACCGCCGCAAAAATCACATATTCCATTTTCTGATTCTCTCCGCCTTCTCATAAATCTCATCCGGCTGCCCTTTTGTATAAAAACGGCCCTTCTCGTAGAGTATTTTACCGTTTATCATGGTCATGATTACATTCTGCTTGCTGCCGCTGTATACCAGGTTTTTGGCTATATTGTTAAGAGGACGCATATTGGGCTGATTTAAATCAATCATAATCAGATCCGCCGCTTTCCCGCTCGCCAGTATATCGGCATCCTTAAGCCCCATGGCATGGGAACCGTTTACGGTAGCCATTTTCAGCACCTCCATGGCGTCCACCGCAGAGGCGTCCCTTTCCCTAAGCTTGGCAAGTCCGGTCACAAGGAACATTTCACGGAACATATCAAGGGCATTGTTGCTGGCCGGCCCGTCCGTTCCGATTGCCACCTTAACCCCCGCCTTTAGAAAGTCGGTGATCGGAGCAATTCCGCTGGCAAGCTTCGTATTGGAGCCGGGATTGGTCACCGCATAAAGCCCCTTTTCCTTCATAATCCCTATGTCTTCCGCTGTCATAGTCCTGCTCAATGATCTCCACCATGATACCGTCCTGATTCAGAAGC